>NZ_NWSZ01000106.1:0-641 GCF_002531885.1 Rhizobium sp. L9
GTCGACACGGCGATATTGAAGGTCTCGTTGGCGGCAAGGCTGCCGAGATCGGTTGCCGTCACCTTGATGCCGTAAGTGCCAGTTGTCGTCGGCGTGCCGGAGAAGGTGCGCGTCGAGGCGTTGAAGCTCAGCCAGGAAGGCAGCGCCGTGCCATCGGCGGACGTTGCCGCATAAGCGAGCGTGTCGCCGCTGTCGACATCGGTGAAGGTGGTCGTCGGCAGCGTGAAGGAGAAGGCAGAGCCGACGGTGGCGTTCTGGGTCGTCGTCTGGACGGCCAGCACCGGCGCATCGTTAGCGCCATGGATGGTGATCGTCAGGTTCGCCGTGGCCGTGGCGCCAGCGCTGTCGCGCATCGTGTAGCTGAAGACATCGCTCAGCGTGTTGGTCGACTGTCGCAGCGCCTGGACGGTCGCATTGTTCTCGTTGACCGCATAGCTATAGGCACCCGATGCATTGAGCACGAGACTGCCATAGGTGCCGCTCAGCGCCGAGCCGAGCGTGCCTGACGTCGTCCCGAAACGGACTGCCGTGACGGTCTTGGTGTCACCGGTATCCGGATCGGTGTCGTTGGTCAGCACGTTGCCGCTGGCGGCCACGCCGCCCGAACCATTGGCCACACCACCCTTCTCGGTCGCATCCCC
>NZ_NWSZ01000107.1:0-634 GCF_002531885.1 Rhizobium sp. L9
CGGTGCTAACTGGCGTGCAGTGGTTACCGGTCTTCGTTTCCTTGTGCATGGCGCTTCCCATCTTCATCGTCATGGGCATGTATCGGGCGATCTTCCGTTATGCCAACATGGCCGCTTTCATTGCCGTTCTAAAAGCAATTGCGATTTACGGCGTCGCCTTCATGACGATATTTACGGCGCTCAGCGTCCCGGGCGTTCCGAGAACCGTCGGCATTCTCCAGCCCTTCCTGCTGCTGATTGCGATCGGCCTGTCACGGTTGGGCATCCGCTATTGGCTCGGGGATACCTATCAGCGTATTCTTCACCAGAATACGCTCGATAAGGTGCTGATCTATGGGGCGGGAAATGCCGGGAGGCAACTCGCCGGCGCTCTGACGAACAGCGCCGAACTCAATGTCGTCGGCTACCTCGATGATGATCCGCGCCTTAAGGGCGGCATCATGGGCGGTTTGCCGATCTACGACCCGTCGGATCTTCCGGTGCTCGCCGAAGCACTTGGCGTGCACAACGTGCTTCTTGCTCTCCCATCCGCGTCGCGGCAGCGTCGCAATGAAATTCTCGAGCATATCCGCAAAGCCAGGGTGAACGTCCGGACATTGCCGGATCTCACCGCGCTGGCTCAGGGACGAGTCGC
>NZ_NWSZ01000108.1:0-628 GCF_002531885.1 Rhizobium sp. L9
ACAACCACCCGGGTGTGCTTGGCATCAGCGGGACCGCGACGCAAGGTCAGGTGCTGACGGCCGCCGTCACCGACGCGGACGGTGTGCCGGGATCGGTGAGCTATCAGTGGCAGCAGAGCAGCAACGGCACCACCTGGAGCAATATTGGCGGAGCGACTGCCAATACGCTGACCCTGCAGCAGGCCCAGGTCGGCAAT
The DNA here is from genome assembly GCF_002531885.1 of Rhizobium sp. L9. Classification (NCBI taxonomy): domain Bacteria; kingdom Pseudomonadati; phylum Pseudomonadota; class Alphaproteobacteria; order Hyphomicrobiales; family Rhizobiaceae; genus Rhizobium; species Rhizobium sp. L9. The sequence continues at coordinate 198 of NZ_NWSZ01000108.1, forward strand.
TTCGTGCGGGCAACAGCCAGTTACATCGACAACCTCGGCAACAGCGAAAATGTCACCAGCCCGGCGACGCCCTCGGCAGTCGCCAATGTCAATGATCCCGGCGTGATCTCGATCACTGGCATAGCGAGCCAGGGCCAGACCTTGACCGCCAGCGTCAGTGACATCGATGGCCTGCCGGCAAGCGTCAGCTATCTGTGGCAGAGCAGCGACAACGGCACTACGTGGAGTGACGTCGCGGCCGGGCAAAGCCTGACCCTCGGCAGCAGTCTCGTCGGCAAGCGCGTGCGGGTGAATGCCACCTATACCGACCTGCGTGGCACTGGCGAGACCGTCGTGAGCGCGGCGACTGCCCCGATTACATCCGTAAGTTCCAGCCCCGTCAGCCTCTTCACCACCCAGACGCCGGCCCAACCCAACTTCACCGACGGGCC
>NZ_NWSZ01000109.1:0-627 GCF_002531885.1 Rhizobium sp. L9
TCTAGGCCAGCTTCGCTGCACCAGTCATCCAGCCTCCTAGTCTCAACCGAAATCGGAGGGTCAAACCGAACCCACTCGTACTCAGAAAGATGGTTCTTGGGACGGCGTATCGAGCCCGAGAGATCCCATTCCTTAGCGCTGTCATTGCCATTGCTGGGATGAAACTCGATCCTCGCGTTTCGGTCGCTGATCGCAACCTCGGATAGCCTCATCCGATCCCGATAAGAACCCATTTTTCCTTGAAGCGTGCAGCGGCTCTGGGGTCTGGCTCAAAGCAATAGAGCTGGGCGCTCGGAAGAAGGCGCAGAAAGCGTTGAGCATCGCTTCGTCATTGCACCCAATGTCAAAGATTACAGGGTTAGGCTTATCGAGAAGCGAAACGATCTGTCGATGTACGTTTAACTCACACACCGGATCCATCACAGTCTCCTTAAGTTTTCGAAGTGCCCTGCTGAACGAGCTCGGGTAGGATATCACTGAAATACCGAGCCATATGGCCCTTCTTTCGACATGGTTGTTGACGCTTCGCCGTGCGATTACGTGGGCACGGCGCATTGTCGGTCGCGGGCTTTGCTATTCGCGAGTTTGTTTGGCGTAACGAAGCGATTCCAAGCTATGCTGAAAGCC
>NZ_NWSZ01000110.1:0-624 GCF_002531885.1 Rhizobium sp. L9
AGCTGCATGGCGTCGCCGACGAGAACGACTTTCGCGCCCGCCGCCTCGACGATGTCAAGCACACGGGCCATCTGTTGCGACGACACCATGCCGGCTTCATCGATGACGAGCACATCACCGCGATGGAGTGCATCGCGCCCATTCGCCCAGGCGATCTCCCAGGCGGCGAGCGTTCGCGATCTGATGCCGGAACTGTCTTCCAGGCCTTCAGCCGCCTTGCCTGCAAGTGCCGCACCCATCACCTGCCGCCCGTCGCCTTCCCAGGCAAGGCGGGCTGCCGCCAGCAGCGTGGACTTGCCGGCGCCGGCAAGGCCGACCACGGCCGCGATACCGCTGTCGCCGGTGACGTGGCGGATGGCATCGACCTGCTCCGCATCAAGCCTCAACGGCTTTTGCGGATCGCCGGTCTCGACGCGCTCGATCGCCGCATCGACCTGCCGAGCCGAAACCCCGAAGCCTGCTTGCTCCGACAGAACCCGCGCTGACTGCGCCATGTCGTATTCGATGCGCAGCATTGCCCGTGTGGTGAAGACTGCCGGGTCTGCGACCTTAAGCGTTTCTGCCTCGAACTCTTGCGGCTTCAGCATCACAAGTTCATCCGACGCCATCAGCCGGGCGCGGATA
>NZ_NWSZ01000111.1:0-609 GCF_002531885.1 Rhizobium sp. L9
AGCTACTCTCGGAGCAACTTACACTCGAGAGGTATATGTCGATGGGACACGTTGTGGTGAAGTTTGGGAACGCTAGGACGGCTTCCATCGAGGAATGGTGTTTGCTTGGGCATGGGCTTAAGAGACATGTCGAAGTAGTCGTGCAGGGCTTCAGCATGGTTCCGTTCATGCTTTCAGGGACCGAGCGCATAGCGACAATGCCCTTACGCCTGGTCAAGCAGCTCGAAAAGACAATACCCCTACGGATCGCCGACCTTCCGATACCGTTGCCCGCATTCACACAAGCCCTCCAATGGCCCGCGCTTCACAATAGTGATCAAGCAAGCCTCTGGATGCGGGACGTGCTATGTCAGGAAGCATCCCGCATGCCCTCGCCCCATGAGGTAATGAGACGTCTCAGGATTTCCTAGCATTCTTTCGTGGTTTTGTCGTTCGGCGTGATTCATGGCGTCGGAATGAGGAGCCTCTTTGAGACGCCGCCGCTACAGTCTCACGGATGATCGATCCTGTCGCCGCTGGCCCAACAGCCGCGCTGACTGACGACCAAGTATGGAGGAACTGGACAGATGCTCTCCTACGCCCGCCGTTCAACCGACCAATGAAACAACC
>NZ_NWSZ01000112.1:0-580 GCF_002531885.1 Rhizobium sp. L9
CTCGAACAGAATGATGAATGGGCCGTTCAACGCGCCAGGTATATGACGCTTGAGACCATGGCCCAAATGAGCGATGATCCCCAAATCAGCCTGCCCCGCTGTGATGTCGGGTTAGGAAACGAGCGGGACAGCAGGCTAATACACTGCCCGAATTGCCCCGTGTGGACGGCAAGCGTCAAGCCTTGATGCCAAATTCAAACGGATATGAGTGGGGCTTCGCAGCTGCGGCGAGGTCTCGATAGGGTCCGACAGTAAGCCCGAATGAGTGGGCACAATGGGACTGAAAGTGGGATCACTTGGTGAGCCCGTTGTTCCCGCGCGGAGATCCCGCCGCTATTCTCGCAAATGTCGGACAGCCGCCGCCCTTTGTCGCATTTGTCGAGATCACGACAATCGGTTTGTCCCGCTCTGCTCTACGCACCCGTCAAGCCACGGAGTGGTGCCTGCTTCGCAGTTTTGAATTTGAGAGCGAGCGGGCTACGGCTCCGTCATTGCTGGGGGTCCGATAGCGAAAGCCTGTTCGAGATGCGTGCTTCTCTATCGTCGCACAGGGCGTTTTCAGCATCTTGGGCCCTCTCAC
>NZ_NWSZ01000113.1:0-575 GCF_002531885.1 Rhizobium sp. L9
CCGCGGTGCTCTGGGTCGCGGGCATCCAGCAGGGGCTGATGTGGCGAGAATACAATTCCCAGGGCTTCCTCGTCTATTCCTTCGCTGAAACGGTCGCGGCGATGATCCCCTATTACGTGCTGCGTGCCGTCGGCGGAGCACTCTACCTAGCGGGTGGCCTCGTCATGGCCTGGAACGTGTTCATGACGATCCGCGGCCACCTGCGCGACGAAGCGCCAATCCCGACCAGTTTGGTGCCCCAGGCACAGCCTGCCGAGTGAGGTGAGACATGGCATCGTTACTTGATAAACATAAGACCCTCGAGAAGAACGCGACGCTTCTTCTGGTCGGCTCGCTGCTGGTCGTCAGCATTGGCGGCATCGTTGAAATCGCACCGCTGTTCTACCTGCAGAACACGATCGAAAAAGTGGAAGGCATGCGGCCCTACACGCCGCTAGAGCTCGCCGGACGGAACATCTACATCCGTGAAGGCTGCTATCTCTGCCACAGCCAGATGATCCGGCCGTTCCGTGATGAGGTCGAACGTTACGGCCATTATTCGCTCGCCGCGGAATCGATGTACGACCACCCGTTCC
>NZ_NWSZ01000114.1:0-574 GCF_002531885.1 Rhizobium sp. L9
CCGGTGAACGCAAGATCGGAAACTTCACCCGTTGAGGAATAGCCGGAAACAAGTTCTGCCAGGGTCGCGCGGGCCGCGATCATGTCGTTACGATCCAATGCCGCATTGAGCGAATTGAGCTTCTTCGAAAGTTCCGGCCACAACAGGAAGTCCTCGCGCGCCTTCATGATCCGCGGATGTTCGGTTGTCTCGGGGTTATCCCCGATCAACAATTCTTCATAAAGCTTCTCGCCGGGCCTCAAGCCCGTAACGGAAAGCTCGATGTCCCCTTCGGGATTATCCACGTCCCGGACGGTCAATCCGGACAGTTCGACCATCTTGCGGGCGAGATCCGCAATGCGGACGGGCTCGCCCATATCGAGCAGGAAAACATCGCCGCCCTCGGCCATGGCGCCCGCCTGGATGACAAGTTGCGAGGCTTCCGAAATGGTCATGAAGTAGCGGGTAATTTTCGGATGCGTCAGGGTAACCGGACCGCCTTCCTTGATCTGCTGCCGGAACAGTGGCACGACGGATCCGGACGAACCAAGGACGTTCCCGAAGCGGACCATCGAGAAGTTTGTCCGCAGTCTGT
>NZ_NWSZ01000115.1:0-567 GCF_002531885.1 Rhizobium sp. L9
CCGGCAGCTCTGACCGGCCGCAACTGAAGCCACTACACGTTCACGAAGATCATTCGAATAAGGTCGCGTCATGGAGGCTGGCCTCCTACTCCAGCACCCATCTTGAATCACAATTCTGCTGATTTGAGAATCTGGAGGGTTCTGTGAGGTCCGCGCGCCGTGCGTGCGGCATTCACTGATCGGACCTCATTGAAGCCGGATTGAGCGAAGGCGCGGGTTGTTTGTCGCTATGGGGATTTAGCCGAAGCGGTGGATGGCGTTTTGCAGGTTCGAGCCTTGGCGGAGCACGTTGACAGGTCTGGAAGGAGATACTTGCCGGTATTTGCGGTGTCTTTGACGCCCCTGTCGGCTGGTTTGCATCGACGGAACCCTTGGTGCTGTTGCGCTTTACGTTGCTCAGGCACGATGGGCCAAAGCACTTGCCTCGCGGCTGCTCGGCATGCCGACGCTGATCGTTGGACTGGTGGCACGCGTGGTATGATCATGAACTGTCTTCCCATGCTGGTCGGCAGACCGGCTGGATCGGGGTCCACGCGCCGATTATCGTCATCGTTCCGCCGCAACAGG
>NZ_NWSZ01000012.1:0-243901 GCF_002531885.1 Rhizobium sp. L9
GGGCGGCCACCCGCCCGGCAAGCATCAATATCCTACATTTTTCTTATCCAAGAAGGTGCCGGCAGGCGGATGAGGGGGCTACAACTGCAGGGCATCGGCGAAGTTTCCAGCCCTCAAACAGCAACCTTCTCCGCATTCTCCCGCAGCAGCCTTTCCACCAACTCCACCGTCAGTTCATCATAGTGCGTGATGATCACGTTCGGGTTCAAAGTCGAGACCGGCACATCCGAGTAGCCGAAGGGCACGGCAATCGACGGCACGGCGGCGTTTCTGGCCACGGCGATATCGTTGATGCTGTCGCCGATCATCACGGTGCGGGCAATATTGCCGCCGGCGCGCTCGATGGTGCCGGTGAGGTGACGGGCGTCGGGCTTGCGGTATTGGAAGGTGTCGCCGCCGATGACTGCTTTGAAATAGTGGGCGAGATCGAGCTTGCCGAGCAGACCGAGCGCGAGGCTCTCCATCTTGTTGGTGCAGACGGCGAGGCGGTAGTCAGCGGATTTCAGGCGGTTCATCGCGGCGACCAAACCGGGATAGGGTTCCGTATGGCCGGGCATATTGCCGGCATAATGGGCGACGAAGCGTTCCACCAGCAGCGGCAGGCCGTCTTCCGCGAGCGAATGGCCGCGCAGCCGGCAGGCGCGCTCGATCATCACCCGCGCTCCCTGGCCGACGAGGTGAGTGAGGTCATCATAACTGACCGGTTCGAGGCCGAGGGCTGCGATCGTATGGTTCAGGCTTTCGACGAGATCGGCGTGGGTGTCGAGAAGGGTGCCGTCGAGATCGAAGACGACGAGTGGGGCGGGGGCAGGGGTCAAGGGGTTTGCCTCATTGAGCGATGGGCGTCTTGCGAGCGGCTTCGATGGACGACGCGTCATTCCCAGGAATGATGATATCGGTAGGCGATCGCGGGGAGGAAAGCAACGGCCTGAGGATTAGCGGGAAGCCGCAGGCGTTTGTTTCGGCTTTTCATTTTCCGTGATGATTTTGACTTTCGTTTGCCAGGCGAGCCGTGTAAACAGCACACCCAACGCAATAATTCGGAGCTGGCGGCGCATGGATGCGCGCGAAATGAAGATCAAGGCCGCCGAGGCCGCGCTCGCCCATGTCGAAAGCGGGATGCGACTCGGCATCGGAACTGGGAGTACAGCGGAAGAATTCGTCCGACTGCTGGCGGAGAAGGTCGCAGGCGGCTTCCAGGTCGAAGGTGTTCCGACGTCCGAACGGACGGCGCGGCTCTGTGTCGAGCTCGGTGTGCCACTGAAGTCGCTCGACGAGCTGCCGGCGCTCGATCTGACGGTTGACGGTGCCGATGAGGTCGATCCGGCGCTCAGGCTGATCAAGGGCGGCGGCGGCGCGCTGCTGCGCGAAAAGATCGTCGCCGCCGCTTCGCAGAGGATGATCGTCATTGCCGATGAGAGCAAGCTGGTCGAGACACTCGGCGCCTTCGCGCTGCCGATCGAGATCAATCCGTTCGGTCTCGTCTCGACGCGGATCGCCATTGAAAAGGTCGCCGCTCGGCTCGGGCTTTCCGGCGAGCTCAACCTGCGCCAGTCCGGTGACGGAGAGTTTACCACGGATGGCGGCCATTACATCATCGATGCATCTTTTGGCCGCATTCCTGATGCAGAGGCGCTTTCGAGCGAGCTGAATTCCATACCCGGCGTCGTCGAACACGGGCTCTTTATCAATATGGCGGCACTTGCGATCATCGCCGGTCCTGCGGGTGCGCGCACGCTGCAGGCAAACAGATAACAGGAGCATACACTTATGATGAACATTGCAGGTCTTGGCCGTCTTGCCGCTGCGACCATTGTTCTTTCCGGGCTTGCCTTCGGCTCCGCCGTCAAGGCGCAGGAAGTTTCCGAAGAGCAGCTGAAGGCCGCGCGCGCGGCGATTGACGCGATCGGCGCCACCGCCCAGTTCGACAATATCCTGCCCGGCCTCGCCGAGCGCCTGAAGGCCGGCCTGATCCAGGATTCGCCGAACTATCAGGACATCATCTCATCGACCGTCGACGCGCAGGCGCTGAAGCTGGCGCCGCGCCGCGGTGATCTGGAAAAGGAGGCGGCGCTCACTTATGCCAAGGCCTTCACGGTCGACGAGCTGAAGGCGATTGCGGATTTCTATAATTCCGACGTCGGCAAGAAGCTGCTGCGCGATGGTCCAGTCGCCTCCCGCGAAACGGCCAAGGCTGCCGACATCTGGGCGCAGGGCATTTCGCGAGACCTGGAAAAGCAGAGCAATGCCGAGCTGTCCAAGGTCATCAAGGCGCCACCGCCGGCAACCGAGAGCCCAGTGGCTCCTGCACCCGCTCCGGCGCCAGCCCCGGCTGCCCAGAAGTAAGGGCTGCCTCCGCAGATTTGCAAAAGCCCGGCATCGTCCGGGCTTTTTTGTTATGATGGATACGGCAATAACGGCGAGGTTTTGGTGAGGCTACATGTCCGATCATCACGAGGCGGTGCAAGTGCGGATATCAGGCAGGGTCCAAGGTGTCGGTTTTCGCATGTGGACTCGCGATGAGGCGCTGCGGCTCGGCGTAACGGGTTGGGTGCGCAACGAAGCCGACGGATCTGTCTCCGTCTTGATCGCTGGAGCGGATAATGCGATTTCGATGATGATCGAGCGTTTGAGGCGCGGACCTGCAGGGGCATCGGTCTCAAGCGTCGAGACGGAAGCGGCTCAGCTCGAGAATATGCCGAGGGATTTCCGCATTACCGGCTGAGAGCGTCAAATCCTCGAGAGAGAAAATACGCCACGGGCGATCAGCCCCAATCCTTCGAACTCTTGGCCAGCTGCCATACGCCGGTCTCATCCGGCTCTACGCGCTTGTTGCCGCGGTAGAAGATCGGCAGCCCTGTTTTCTTGTCCATGGCAAAGCGGCTTGGCGTGAATTTTTCGCCCTCGTGGCCCTGGATGGCGAGGTTGAGCGCTTCCTTGAACTTGCCGGCCCTGCACAGGTTGGCGAAGAGAGTTTGATCCATCTTTTGCTCCGGCATCCTTTCAGTCTCGTGCATTGCCTGCCAGCCTCTGCCGACGCGGTCAACCGTAAACGGCGACCGGGGCACCTTCCGATCAAGATTCGGCCATGGAGTACGGGAAGACGCAGCAGCGGGGCTTTTGTTTTTATGATGATCACCCCTATATCAGCAACGTCCTTCCAGCGATTCCCTTCCGGAGCTTCTCATGTCTTCCTATGATTACGACCTCTTCGTCATCGGCGGTGGTTCCGGAGGCGTGCGCGCTGCGCGCGTCGCCGCCTCGCTCGGCAAGAAGGTGGCGATTGCCGAGGAATATCGCTATGGCGGGACATGCGTCATCCGCGGCTGCGTGCCGAAGAAGCTCTTCGTCTATGCTTCGCAATTCCACGAGCACTTCGAGGATGCGGCGGGTTTCGGCTGGACGGTCGGCCGAAGCAGCTTCGACTGGAAGAAGCTGGTGGCCGCCAAGGATGCGGAGATCGCGCGGCTGGAAGGCCTCTACAAGAAAGGGCTCGCCGGCGCCAATGCCGAGATTCTGGAAACGCGCGCTGAACTCGTCGATGCCCATTCGGTGCGGCTCGTGAAAACAGGGCAGACGGTGACGGCTAAGACGATCGTAATCGCCACCGGCGGACGCCCGAACCCGCATGTCGCGCTTCCCGGACACGAGCTTTGCATTTCTTCCAACGACGCATTTCATCTCGAGGAACTGCCGAAATCGATCGTGATCGCAGGCGGCGGTTACATCGCCGTCGAATTCGCCAATATCTTCCATGGCCTCGGCGTGGCGACGACACTGATCTATCGCGGCGCCGAGATCCTGTCCCGCTTCGACGAGGATCTAAGGCGGGGGCTGCACGAGGCGATGGTCGCAAAGGGCATCCGCATCCTCTGTCATGACACGCTGCAGCAGCTTTCGAAGACCGACGATGGGCTGGTGCTGGAGACGCTGAACAGCGGCACGCTGCAGGCCGATGTCGTGATGCTCGCGCTCGGGCGCGATCCGAATACGGAAGGCCTCGGCCTCGAGGCAGCCGGCGTCGCCATCGACGAGCGCGGCGCCATCATAGTCGATGATTATTCCCGTACAAACGTCGAAAATATCTATGCTCTCGGTGATGTCACCAATCGGGTACAGCTGACGCCGGTGGCGATTCACGAGGCGATGTGCTTCATCGAGACCGAGTACAAGAACAATCCGACCCGGCCGGACCATGACCTGATCCCCACCGCCGTCTTCTCACAGCCCGAGATCGGCACCGTCGGCCTGTCGGAAGAGGAGGCGGGCAAGCGTTATGGCGAGCTCGAAGTCTACCGGGCCCAGTTCCGGCCGCTGAAGGCGACGCTTTCGGGCCGGTCCGAGCGGATGATCATGAAGCTGATCGTCGATGCGGCGAGCCGCAAGGTGGTGGGGGCTCATATCCTCGGGCACGATGCCGGTGAGATGGCGCAGCTGCTCGGCGTCACGCTCAAGGCCGGCTGCACCAAGGACGATTTCGACCGGACGATGGCGCTGCACCCGACCGCGGCCGAAGAGCTCGTCACCATGTATGCGCCGAGCTACCGCATCCGTGATGGGCAGCGCCTCTGAGCCCTGTTAACTGGTGATGCGCGGCGCGCGGATGACTTTGAGGAAAAGCGCCTTCATCGCGTCGGCGATGCCGTCGGTCGGCGTGACTTCGAAATAAAGGCCGGGCGAGGCGCAGGCCTGCATTTTCGTCGGTATCTCGCTCTGGAAGGGCTTGATCCAGGTGTTGTACCAGTTGTTGCTGGGCAGCGGCAGGTAAGTCGTATAGAGCACGGCGATCTTGACGCCTCGGTCCTTCAGCGGCTTGCAGAAAGACGTGTCGATCGGCTCCTGGCAGCGACCGCCGGTCGTCTTCTTGGTACATGTCGAGGGCTTGTAGCTGTCGCCGACGCCGTCGGCGACGAAAAACAAGATTTTTTCAGGGCTGATATTCGAGGTTCCGTCGCCCGCGGGGTCGATAATAGTGTTGATCTGCGTCATCGCGCTGTCGAAGCTAGTGAGCTGGTCACTGTTGTAATTCTGGTAAGGAATTGTCATCAGGTCGACCGCGTCGGTATAATTCTTGACTTTTGTCAGGTCGGAGGTGAGGCTGGAAATCGTCGTCAGCTTCGCGTCCTCGGCCTTGGTGCCGAAAGTGTAGACACCCATCCGAAACTGATCGCTGCTGACGCGCTCGGCCTTGGCCGTATCGGTCAGCGCCTGGGTAGCCTGGCGAACCACGTCGATGCGCATGGTGACGCCGAGGCTCTTGGCTATGGTGTAGTTGTTGGTGCTCTGGTCCATCTGGTGACAGGCGAAAGCGCAGCCGGTCTTGGCTTGCAGCTTCGAAACGTCGGTTGCGGTCGCGCCGACGCCCATGGAAGGCGTGTTGTCGAGCAGGATGTAGAAATCCATGAAGGCGGCAGTCTGGTATTCAGCTGTCGCCGTGCCGGAGATGGTGATCGAATCCCGGCCAAAAATGCGCATGAAGGTAGTCGGCACGGTCGCGGTGAAGGAAACCTGCGAGTTCAGCTTATTGGCGGTCTTGGTGACGTCGATGCCGAGATCGATATGAATGTCGGTCAGTTCACCCGACGTCTGCGACATGAAGATGTTGCGGGCGTCGGTGTTGCCAAGCGAGACCGTGCCGTTGCCGTTCATTGTCATTGCGGCGGCGACCGCGCCCGATTTTTCGGCGATCGAACCGACGGCCGCAGCATCGGCGGCGGCGTAGAGCTGCGTTCTCAGGCTCAGTGCGTGGGCCACATCCACCGCCATGCCGGCCGCACCCACGAGCGGCACCATCAGCAATGCCGTCATGATGCCGAAATTGCCCGAGCGGTCCAATATGAAGCCGGGCGGAAGGATCGCCATGACATGTCCCCGAATTGAAACTCCTTCAGCTTCTACATGCAAAGTCTGAAATATGGGGAAATCGACATGGTATATGCTGGTTTAAAGCTTCCGGCGATTGGCCTTTGCAAGCTTGATCTAAAGGTCTATAAGCCGCCGGATATTAAGACAGGGCATCCGAGGAATGGATGTGAGTGAGGTTGGTAAAATGGCAGAGAACTGGACCCCGAGCAGCTGGCGGCAGAAACCGATCCTGCAGGTTCCCGAATATCCCGATGCAGCCGCTTTGGCGGCAACAGAGGCCACTCTCGCCAGCTATCCGCCGCTCGTCTTCGCAGGCGAAGCGCGCCGCCTGAAGAAGCATCTCGCCAATGTCGCTGAGGGCAACGGTTTTCTGCTGCAGGGCGGCGACTGCGCCGAGAGCTTCGCCGAACACGGCGCCGACAACATCCGCGACTTCTTCCGCGCTTTCCTGCAGATGGCCGTCGTGCTGACCTTCGGCGCGCAGCTGCCGGTCGTCAAGGTCGGCCGCATCGCCGGCCAGTTCGCCAAGCCGCGCTCGTCGAATGTCGAGAAGCAGGGCGACGTGACGCTGCCCGCCTATCGCGGCGACATCATCAACGGCATCGAATTCACCGAGGAGTCGCGCATTCCGAACCCGGAACGCCAAGCCATGGCCTATCGCCAGTCGGCCGCGACGCTGAACCTCCTGCGCGCCTTTGCGATGGGCGGTTACGCCAACCTCGAAAACGTGCATCAGTGGATGCTCGGCTTCGTCAAGGACAGCCCGCAGGGCGAGCGCTACCGCAAGCTTGCCGACCGCATCAGCGAAACCATGGATTTCATGAAAGCGATCGGCATCACCTCGGAAAACCACCCGAGCCTGCGCGAGACCGATTTCTTCACCAGCCACGAGGCGCTGCTGCTCGGCTACGAGGAAGCGCTGACCCGCGTCGATTCCACCTCCGGCGACTGGTATGCCACGTCAGGTCACATGATCTGGATCGGCGACCGCACGCGCCAGGCAGATCATGCGCATATTGAATATTGCCGCGGCATCAAGAACCCGATCGGCCTGAAATGCGGCCCGTCGCTGCAGGCCGATGATCTGCTGCAGCTGATCGACATTCTGAATCCCGCTAACGAACCGGGCCGTCTGACGCTGATCTGCCGCTTCGGCCATGAAAAGGTCGCCGAAAACCTGCCGCGTCTCATTCGCGCCGTCGAGCGCGAAGGCCGCAAGGTCGTCTGGTCCTGCGACCCGATGCACGGCAACACGATCACGCTCAACAACTACAAGACCCGTCCCTTCGAGCGAATCCTGTCGGAAGTCGAAAGCTTCTTCCAGATTCACCGCGCCGAAGGCACACATCCAGGCGGTATCCATGTCGAGATGACCGGCAAGGATGTGACGGAATGCACCGGCGGCGCCCGCGCCGTCACAGCCGACGATCTGCAGGACCGCTATCACACCCATTGCGACCCGCGCCTCAATTCCGACCAGGCGCTCGAACTCGCCTTCCTGCTTGCCGAGCGGATGAAGGGCGGCCGCGACGAGAAGCGCATGGTCGTCAACGGCTGAGGATAGCCCGAAACAGATGATGAAAAGCCCGGCTCGACCGGGCTTTTTATTGGCTTCAGATGCTGGCCTGAACGCTGTGCAGGTTGGCGTAGACGCCGCCTTGCGCCATCAGATCATCATGCGTGCCCTGTTCGACAATGCCATCGCCCGTCAGGACCAGGATGCGGTCGGCGTGGCGGACTGTCGACAGGCGGTGGGCGATGACCAGGGTGGTCCTGCCATTCGCCAGACTGAGCAGCGCCTGCTGCACCGCCCGTTCGCTCTCGTTGTCGAGGGCGCTGGTCGCTTCGTCGAAGATCAGGATTTCCGGATCTTTGAGGAAGGCGCGGGCGATGGTGATGCGCTGGCGCTGGCCGCCCGAAAGCTTGACGCCGCGCTGGCCGATATCGGTGTCATAGCCGTTCGGCAGAGCCATGATGAAGTCGTGCGCATTGGCGGCGCGGGCGGCCGCTTCGAGCTCGCCATCGGTCGCGTCCAGCTTGCCGTAACGCAGGTTTTCCGCAACGGTGCCGGCAAAGAGATAGACGTCCTGCTGCACCACCCCGACATGGCGTCGCAGCGAAGCCAGAGTGACGTCGCGGATATCGGTTCCGTCGATACGGATCGCCCCAGCTTCGACATCGTAGAAGCGCGGTATCAGCGCGCAAAGCGTGCTCTTGCCCACTCCAGAAGGGCCGACCAGCGCGACAAACTCTCCGGGGGCGATGGTGAGGGAAAGCCGCTCCAGCACCCTGGGACCATCGGCTTGGTAGCCGAAGGCGACGTCGGAAAAACTGATCTCGCCCCTTGGCGCCGGCATCGGACGTGCGTTCGGCCGATCGGTGATATCCGGATCGATCTCGAGGATTTCCATGGCCCTCGTGAAGCCGGTGTAACCCTCCTGCCAGAGGCGCACGAAATTCGCGAGCCGCTGCACGGGATCGACCAGCACGCCGACGCAGAGCAGGAAGGTTAGCATGTCCGGGACGGTAAGGTCCGCTGTCAGGATGCGTAGGCCTCCTGCGATGATCACCAATATGGTGACGAGCTGGGCAAAGCTTTCGGTGCCTACCGAAAACCAGGCCTCGCTGCGGTAGCCGTCCGCGCGGCTTTGCAGGAAACGCTGGTTTTGTGCGGCGAAGCGCTGCCGTTCCAATGCTTCGTTGGCGAAAGACTGGACGACACGGATGCCGGCAAGCGCATCCTCGACACGCTCGTTGACGGCGGCGACCTGGCGCTTGCTGGCTTCGAGCGCATGGTTCATGCGCCGGTTGAAATAGAGTGCATAGGCCACCGCCACCGGAGTGAGCAGCAGGATGAGGGTTGCCAGCAGCGGGTCGATGAAGAACAAGACCAGCATGGCGCCGCCATATTTCAGGACGGCAATGGAGATATCCTCGGGGCCGTGGTGAAAGAGCTCGCCCAGCCAGAGGGAATCGTTGGTGATGCGGCTCATCAACTGCCCGGTGCGTTGGCCATCGTAGAAGCTGAAGGACAGCTTCTGGTAATGCTCGAAGAGTTCCTGCCGCACCGTCGCCTCGATGCGGGCGCCCATGACATGGCCGCGATAATCGACGAAGAAGATCGCCGCTATCTGGACTGTGAGAACGGCCAGCATCACGCCGCCCATGGCAAGGATCTGAGCGAAGGCGTCGGGGGCGTCCGGCAGAGCGAGAAGCCGGCTCGTCACGATGTTGGCGCAGAGGGGCAACGCCACGGCGGTGGCGGCCACGAGTATGGCACAAAGCACATCCGCCAGCAGCAAAGGCAGATGCGGGCGGTAATAGGAGATGAACTTGCGCATGCGCGACCAGCGCCGCTCGCGGCCGACGGCGTTTGAATCGTTGCGGAAGAAATTCAGGAAAAGGTTATGACGGCGCGAGCTTTTCCTCGCGCGGGAGAACCGAATATTCATGAGGCAGAATGTCCTTGTGGGCGATGTTTCCTTTCTGTTTGGACAGGGTCGCTCTCATGTCAGTCTCCCGGCGGTTGAATAAATTGAGCCATCAGTATCACCGAGATCAGCGTCCGGTTCAACGCGGTGACGAGAGGAGATCGGCGGGTGTGGTCAACGGGCAACATCCGGCGACCGCCGGCCAATCGTGAACGCTTCAAGATTTCTGATTGCTTGTTCAGGGGAATGGATTTGACGACGAGGTTTCGTGGCCGCAAGTTTCTCCAGGAGCCAGGAGAGAGCTATCATGAGCGAACAACATCTAGGCGGCTGTCTTTGCGGCGCCGTGCGATTTTCAATTCGGGCAAAGCCCGGGCCTGTTGTCGGTTGCCACTGTTCGCAATGCCGCCGCCAGACGGGACTTTATTATGCTGCGGTCAACGTGCCGCGCGCGGCGCTTTCGGTGGAAGATCCCGGCGCAGTCCGGTGGTATCGGTCGAGCGGCGAGGCGCAACGCGGCTTCTGCGGCAATTGTGGCTCGGCGCTGTTTTGGCAGGGGGATGAATCACCGGAGGTTTCGGTCCTGGCCGGAGCCTTCGACGAACCGAGCGGCCTTTCCTTCAGCCATCACATTTATTGCACCGACAAGGGTGATTTCTACGAGATAACAGATGGTCTGCCGCAATATGACAGGTATCCACCCCGTTGATTTGAGAGTGCCCCGCCTCAGGTCTTGGTCGCGAGCGCGGCGCTGAGACGAGCGACGTCTTCGCGCAGCGCCGTCAGCTCCGTCAGGACGCGCATATCGATCTTCTGGTGCAAGGAGAGCACTTCGAGTTCGGCCTTGAGATTGACTTCGTAGTCCTTGGCCGCCTCGAAGCGGTCGCGCTCGGCCTGACGATTCTGCGACATCATGATGATCGGCGCCTGGATGGCGGCGAGCATCGAAAGGATCAGGTTCAGGAAGACGAAGGGGTAGGGATCGAAAGCGCCACTCGCCAAAACGATGGTGTTGATCGCCGTCCAGACGACGAGGAAGGCCAAGAAGCCGAGGATGAACGACCATGAGCCGCCGACACGGGCGATGCTGTCGGCGATACGTTCTCCAAAAGAGGCCTCGGCAGAAAAGGCGGCGTTGACGTCGGTCGAGATGATCTTGCGCTCGTGCGCTTTCGCCAGCACGCGCTTTTCCGTGTCGCCGAGTTCGTCGGCCGGTTTGTCGAAATGATGGTGCACGAAGTTCGAAAAGTTATTCATGGCCTGTTTCCAATGACCGTTATCGATGCTGCCGCTTTCGTTCGTCAGTATTCCGCTCCGCCGGTAAATTGCAATGCATCGGTGCCGTAACCCTCCAGCAGGCCTGTTCACAAAAAATTCGTGAGCCGGATGCAACGCTTTGGCCGCGAACGTGTTGCGGTAACGGGAGCCGCAGGCTAAACAAATGACATGACACAGGAAAACGCTCTCTCCGATATCTTCCGCATCGCTATCGGCCAGCTCAATCCGACGGTCGGCGATGTCGCCGGCAATCTCGCCAAGGCGCGCGAAGCCCGCGCCGATGCGGGCCGAGAGGGCGCGCATCTGCTCGTGTTGACCGAGCTTTTCATCTCCGGCTACCCGCCGGAGGACTTGGTGCTGAAGCCGGCCTTCATCCGTGCCTGCTGGAAGGCGGTGGAAAGCCTTGCGGCCGATACCGCCGATGGCGGGCCGGGCGTCATCATCGGTTTTCCCCGGCAGGACCAGACCGGACGCTATAATTCCGTCGCCGTGCTTGACGGCGGAAAGGTCGTCGCGGTGCGCGACAAGGTCGATCTGCCGAATTACGGCGAGTTCGACGAGAAGCGGGTCTTCGTGCAGGGAGCCATGCCGGGGCCGGTGAATTTCCGCGGCGTGCGGCTCGGCATTCCGATCTGCGAAGATATCTGGGGTGATCTCGGCGTTTGCGAGACGCTGGCCGAAAGCGGGGCGGAGATCCTGCTGTCCCCGAACGGGTCTCCCTATTATCGCGGCAAGGTCGATATCCGTCACCAGGTGGTACTGAAGCAGGTGATCGAGACCGGCCTGCCGCTGATCTATGCCGCCCAGCTCGGAGGGCAGGACGAGCTCGTGTTCGACGGGGCGAGCTTCGCCTTCAATGCCGACAAATCGCTCGCCTTCCAGATGAGCCAGTTCGAGACGGCACTTGCTGTGACGACGTGGAAACGTGGGGAAGCCGGCTGGCGCTGCGCCGAAGGACCGATGGCGCGCATTCCCGAGGGCGAGGAGGCCGATTATCGCGCCTGCCTGCTCGGCTTCCGCGACTACGTCAACAAAAATGGTTTCAAAACCGTCGTTCTCGGCCTTTCCGGCGGCATCGATTCGGCGATCTGCACAGCGATCGCGGTCGATGCTCTCGGAGAGGAGCGGGTGCGAACGGTGATGCTGCCCTATCGTTACACCTCGGAAGATTCACTGAAGGATGCAGCCGACTGTGCCAAGGCGCTCGGCTGCCGCTATGACATCGTACCGATCGAGCAGCCAGTAACCGGCTTCAGCAGCGCGCTGTCCAACCTCTTCGAGGGAACGGAGAGCGGAATCACCGAGGAGAATTTGCAGAGCCGCGCGCGCGGCGTCATCCTCATGGCGATCTCCAACAAGTTCGGCTCGATGGTGGTGACGACGGGCAACAAGTCGGAAATGTCGGTCGGCTACGCCACGCTGTATGGCGACATGAACGGCGGCTTCAATCCGATCAAGGACCTCTACAAGATGCAGGTCTATGCGCTGGCGCGCTGGCGCAACGAGAATGTGCCGCCGACTGCGCTCGGGCCGTCGGGCGAGGTGATCCCGCAGAATATCATCGACAAGGCACCCTCGGCCGAGCTTCGCCCGGACCAGAAGGACCAGGATTCGCTGCCGCCCTATCCCGTCCTCGACGATATTCTCGAGTGCCTGGTGGAGAAGGAAATGGCGGTCGAGGAGATCGTCGCGCGCGGCCATGACGTCGCCACCGTCCACCGCGTCGAGCACCTGCTTTATCTTGCCGAATACAAGCGCCGGCAATCGGCGCCGGGCGTGAAGATCACCAAGAAGAATTTCGGGCGCGACCGGCGCTATCCGATCACCAACCGGTTCCGGGATCGCTAGCGCAATCGGGATCGCTAGCGCAATCGGGATCGCTAGCGCAATCGGGATTGCTGACGCGATCGGGATCGCTGACGCAATCGAGATCGCTGACGCAGCTCGATCGCTGACGCAATCGACACATCAGGGAGGCAACATGCGCAGCTCGGTCGAGATCTACAATGTCAGGACGGGCAGGGCTCGCGAGGTCTGGCAGACGGACAGGCTGGTGGAAGCGCCGAATTTCTCGCCCGATGGCTCCTATCTCCTGCTGAACGGCAACGGGCTGCTCTTCCGGCTGCCGCTCGATGGCGGCGAGGTGGTGAAGGTCGATACGGGCTTTGCCGTCAATTGCAACAATGATCACGGCATTTCGCCTGATGGCACTGAGATCGTCATCTCGGACAAGACGGAGTTCGGCAAGTCGACGATCTACATCCTGCCGGTCGAAGGCGGCACGCCGCGGCTCATCACGCAAAACCAGCCGTCCTATTGGCATGGCTGGTCACCGGATGGCCGCCAGCTCGCCTATTGCGGCATTCGCGACGATCTTTTCGATATTTATACGATCTCAGTCGACGGCGGCGTCGAGACGCGGCTGACGTATGGCGAAGGCCGCAACGACGGGCCGGATTATTCCGCCGACGGCCAATGGGTCTATTTCAATTCCAGCCGCACCGGGCTGATGCAGATCTGGCGCATCCATCCGGATGGCACAGGCCTCGAACAGGTGACGTCGGACAATCACGGGAACTGGTTTCCCCATCCATCGCCCAAAAACGACAAGGTGCTGATCCTGTCCTACGATCCTTCGGTCTTTGACCATCCGCGCGATCTCGACGTGCGGTTGCGGCTGATGGATATGGACGGCGGCAACCTGAAGACGCTGTTCGAGCTTTTCGGCGGGCAGGGCACGATCAACGTGCCCTGCTGGTCACCTGATGGTGACGAGTTTGCCTATGTCAGGTATTTTCCGGCGGCTTAAGCCGCTGCCGCTCGGCGCCGCCTGCGAGCGGCGTCCGCCAGATCTTCCAGCACACTCACCGACATATCCCAGTCAATGCAGCCATCGGTGATGGACTGGCCGTAGACGAGCGGCTTGCCGGGAACGAGATCCTGGCGGCCGGCAACGAGGTTGCTTTCGATCATCATGCCCTTGATGTGGTGATTGCCCGCGGAGATCTGTCCGGCGACGTCCTTGACAACCCGTGGCTGGTTCATCGGATCTTTGCTGCTGTTGGCATGGCTGGCGTCGATGAGGATGCGCGGGGTGACCCCGAGTTTCAGGCATTCCGCTGTGACGGCTCCGACATCGGCCGCCTCATAATTCGGCCGCTTGCCGCCGCGCAGAATGATGTGGCAGTCCTCATTGCCCTTTGTCGAGGCGATTGCCGCCTGTCCGTCCTTGGTGACGGCCGGGAAGTGATGCGGTTGTGAAGCGGCCAGGATCGCGTCGATCGCGACGCGAGCCCCGCCGTCGGTGCCGTTCTTGAAGCCGATCGGGCAGGAGAGGCCGGAGGCGAGCTGGCGATGGATCTGGCTCTCGGTCGTGCGGGCGCCGATCGCACCCCAGCTGACGAGGTCGGCAATGTATTGCGGTGTGATCGTCTCGAGGAATTCGACCCCGGCGGGAAGGCCCATCGCGTTGATGTCGAGCAGCAGCCTTCTGGCAATTCTCAGCCCTTCCTCGATACGGTAGCTGCCGTCGAGATGCGGGTCGTTCATCAAGCCCTTCCAGCCGACTGTGGTGCGCGGCTTTTCGAAATAGACGCGCATGACGATTTCCAGATCACTGGAGAAGCGCTGTCGCTGCTCGGCCAGCCGCGCGGCATACTCGCGTGCAGCAACCGGATCGTGGATGGAGCAGGGGCCGATGACGACGATCAGGCGGTCGTCTTCACCCTCGAGAATCTTATGGACCGCGTGGCGGTTGCTGGTCACCGTCTCGCTGACGGCGGCGGTTCGGGGGATTTCCGCGATGACATCGGCGGGTCTGGTCAGCGGGGTGATCTCGAGAATACGCAGATCATCGATGGTGTCGGGCACGGCATGGCTCCTGTTTGGTCATACCGTGCGGAACAGAAAAGCCGCCAGGTAGACTAGCGGCTGTTCGGGTTGTCGTCGCGTTGAATTCAGTTACGCACAGACCCGCATCCGCTGGAAGCAGCGGTACGAATAAAATCGCGAGGAGGCGTAGGCTGAAGTCGTCGACATTCCGCGTATGTAGCGTCGCGGCCGCTCATTGTCACGCAAAATTTGCGAGGCGAAATCACGGGTTCGCCTCTTTAAGGCTGACGTGCCGACGCTTGCCTCCGTTCCGATTTCCTGAAATAGATGCGCCGTCAGGTGCCCGCCCTCGAGGCGGGAGAATCGGGAATCCGGTGCAAGGCCGGAACGTGCCCAACGCTGTAAGGCCGACGTCTGCCGCTTCATCACGCCACTGGCTTTGCCGGGAAGGCTGCGGCAGATGGATGAAGCCGAGTCAGAAGACCGGCCTGGCGAGATAGACCCAACCCGCGCGGACGGCGGGCGGTTGCGTTGTTGGGGATTTGACGATGCGACCCTCTTATGCGGATGCCCTTTCGGCGGCATCCGGTTTTTCCATGGCCGAACGTGAAGCCGTCTATCACGCAATCATGACGCGGCGTGACGTGCGCAGCCAGTTCCTGCCCGATCCCTTGCCCGACGATGTCGTGGCGCGGCTCCTGACCGCCGCCCATCATGCGCCGTCGGTCGGCTTCATGCAGCCATGGAATTTCATTCTCGTGAAAAGTGCAACCGTCCGCACCCGCGTGCGCAACGCCTTTGCCGTGGCCAACGAAGAGGCAGCTTCGATGTTCGAAGGCGAGCGGCGGCAGGCCTATCGATCCCTCAAGCTCGAAGGCATCGTGGAGGCGCCGCTCGGCATATGCGTAACCTGCGATCCCACCCGCGGCGGCAGCGTGGTGCTGGGACGGACGCACAATCCGAGGATGGATTCCTATTCGACCGTTTGCGCCATTCAGAATCTCTGGCTCGCGGCCCGCGCCGAAGGGGTCGGCATCGGCTGGGTCAGCATCTTTCATGAAGGCGACCTGAAAACAATTCTCGGCATACCGGAGCATATCGAGGTGGTCGCCTGGCTCTGCGCCGGCTTTGTCGACCGTCTTTATGACGAACCGGAACTTTCGGTCAAAGGTTGGCGGCAGCGGCTGCCGCTCGAGGAACTCGTTTTCCACGACGGATGGGGACGCAACGACCCGTAGCAATTACTGCTGCTGTGGTTGCGGACCCGGCGTCGCCGGATTGGCAAGGTCGATCGAGCCCTGGTCGCCGGCAAGGAATTGCGGGCCGACCTGACGAACCTTGTTCTGCGTGGGGTCGTAGGGACGTTCGGCAACGGATGGCTGCGGCGGGGCTGATGCTGCCGCAGTATCTTTCGTCGGCGGTTTAGTGCGGACCGTCGTGATCGAGCCCTGCTGCGGCGGTTCGCTCAGGGCCTGCTTGCCGCGCATCTCCTCGTAATAGGCGGTGAGATTGCAGGCGCAGGAATTTTTCTCGCCAGGCGCGCGGTTCTTGTAGACAAAAGCGTTCTTCATGGCGCTATAGGGCGCGCCCGTTGCGACCGAGATCATGTTCGAGGAGTCGGTGCTGGTCACGTCGCGATAGAAGAGCTCGGTTTCAATGCCGGGGCACATCTTGGCGCAGGTCTGGGCATCGCGGCCGAAATCCACCGAGGTGGTATTTGAGCTGATCGGGAAGAAGCCACCGTCGCAGCTGCGCACGCAGATGGTGCTGATCGGTGAAAACATTTCGGCCCTCGGCAGGCCGTAACGCAGATCGGTCTCTTCACCGCCGCCGAGCGGAATGAAGGTATCGGTGCGCATCGCCTGTTCCTCGACACTCGGGGCGGGGTCGTCTGCGCTACGCTCGGTCGGGGCATAGAAATTGTCGCTGTTGCAGCCGTTGCGTTCGAGTGCCGCCGTCAATTCTCGGCGCGCGTCGTCACTGCCGTCGCCGTGGTTGCGCAGCTCGTCGCGGCGCTCCTGGAGATAACGGATATTGTCGATCATCCGGGCTTCGGCGTCAGAGAGTTCGGCGCAAAAGTCGGCGTTGTCACTGCCAATCACGACCATGCTGCCTGAAGTGCATCCGTTATTGCGCAGATCGTTGCGGACCTTGCGCAGCTCGAGGTTCTGCTCGGCCATGGCATTTGCATATTGGCGCGCTTCCGGCCCGTTATTGCTACCGATCGATCGTGGCAGGTCGGCAAGGCGACCGCGCAAGTCGTTGCAAATAGCGCTGGTCTGTGCTGCGGCCGGTGATGCCAGCGCAAGCATAAGAGCAAGAGACAGATTTCGGCGTTTCACGGCGTCGTCCGGGAATGAGAAAGTGTCGATCGGTCAAAGGTGGCGTCCATCCGCCGTACCTTGTCTCTTAACGTGTTTCTCTTAATAAGCTTGGATCAATTCCTAGCGCATTTTCGAGATTTTATCCAGAAGATGCGGGTATTCTTCCGTGAGGTAAGTCGGCACTCGTTGCATCCGGAGGCGGACACTGCAGCCGTCACCAGCAGTTCCCTTCTTCATCCGAATTGTTATTCTCGGCGCTCGTTCCCGCGGGGAATTGGTTTCACTGAGGATAAAGCGATGCGCTACATGCTGATGCTGCATGCGGACGAAACTGCCGGGAGGTCCATAGCGCCTCAGGACATGGGGCGCTTCATGGAGCAGATGTATGCCTATCAACAAGCGCTGGAGAAGGCGGCAGCATTTGTCTCCAGCAATGCGCTCGTCAGTTCCTCTGAGGCCAGTCTCGTTCGTGTTCAAGGAAACGAGGTCAGCGTTTTGGACGGCCCTTATGCCGATGTTCGCGAACAGTTCGGTGGGTACTTTATCATCGACGTCGCCGATATGGACGAGGCCAACAAATGGGCGGCACGCTGTCCTGCCGCGACCTGGGGAACGGTTGAGGTTCGTCGCATCAGGGATGCGTCGGAATATGCGGGATGACGGTTTCTGGTTCCAGCGTTGCCCGAGGTGTAGCAGAGCGGGTGGCGCGCGAGAGCTATGGACGACTCGTCGCTTACATTGGCGGGCGTTTGGGTGATATCGCGTCCGCGGAGGATGCGCTCGCGACGGCTTTCCTCACGGCTCTCGAAAAATGGCCTGTCGATGGCGTGCCCGACAACCCCGATGCCTGGCTGTTGACCATCGCGCGCAGGCGCAAACTCGATGACTGGCGCAAAGACAAAGTGAAGGCGAAGAGCGCCGATCATCTTGCCCTCGTTACCGAGGAACTCTCGGCCGCGGCGGAAATGGACGAGGAGATTGCGGACAGGCGACTAGCGCTCATGTTTGCCTGCGCACATCCTGGCATCGATGCGTCGGCGCGGACGCCGCTGATCCTCCAGACCGTGCTAGGCCTGACCGCTGCGGACATCGCCGCGCGGTTTCTCGTCTCTCCGAAGGCCATGGGGCAGAGGCTTGTAAGAGCCAAGGCGAGGATCAGGGATGAGAAAATTCCGTTCCTCGTGCCGGAAAAGGAGGAACTGTCGGACCGCCTGCCGCCAGTACTCGCCTCCATCTACGCCGCCTATACCAACGGGTGGATGGACATCGACGGGGCGGAAGCGCTTGGACATGAGGCAATCTGGCTTGCAAGCGTGGTTGTATCACTGCTTCCGCAAGAGCCGGAACCGAAAGGTCTTCTCGCGCTGATGCTTTATACGGAGGCGCGGCGATCGTCTCGCAGAGGCCCCGATGGCGCATTCGTATCGCTGGACAGCCAGGATGTCGGGCTTTGGGATCATGAGCAATTGCGCCTCGCTGAAGGTCTCCTCAGAGAAGCAAATGCAAACGGTCCGACCGGCCGCTACCAAATCGAGGCGGCCATCCAATCTGCTCATGTCGCGCGCCGTTTGAGCGGCATCTTAAACTGGCAGGCCGTGATTTCCCTCTATGACGTGCTGGGCAGGATTGCTCCGTCGCCCGTCGTGACGCTCAATCGGTCCGTGGCTCTCATGCGGATAGGGCAGGCAGAGGCGGCTCTTGCTGACATACATGCGCTTGCCGGGGATCTGCGAATGGCCGACTACCTGCCGTACTGGACGGCCCGCGCGCAGATTTGCGCCGATCTAGGCAGGCTTGTCGAGGCGGCGGAAGCTTTCACGGTCGCTATCGGATTGTGTTGGTCGGAGGCAGAACGACGCCACCTCGAAGAACAGCGCTCGAAAGTTTTGTATTGACGCGAGCTTTTTTTTGCGCGGCCTGTCGAAATCGAGAACTCCTGCACGACATCCACTTGTCCAACCAAGGAGTACGACATGACCACCACTTCAATAATCGTCCAGAGCATCTTCGCCTCCGCCACCGTTTCCAACTTTGACGAGGCGCTCGTCTGGTATGAGAAGTTCATGGGACGTCCCGCAGACAGCAAACCGATACCGGGCATGGCTCAGTGGCGTAATATGGGCGAAGCCGGCCTGCAGGTCTGGAAGGATGACGAACGCGCCGGCAACGGGATCATAACGATCGTCGTACCCGAGCTCGAGGTTGAGCTCGAAAGGCTTTCGCACCAGGGCTTGCAACCCGCCAACAAAATCGAAGGCGACTTTGGGCGCGTGGCTCAGATACTCGACGGTGAGGGCAACCGGATCAACCTGGCCGAGCCTCCCAAACGATCTGCGAACAATGACTTCGCCGTCTCCAGACCATTAAGCCTTTGGCCCAGAGCAATTTGGGCCAAGACCGGCGATAACTGAATGGCACGGAAGCGGCTGCCAGACCATCAAACACCCTTGGAGCGCGCCATTTCAGCGCGCATCCAGCTTGAGTCTCCCCATGTCGAGAGCCAGATCATCAGGTCGGTGAGCGCGGCGACGACTGGCAGAAGCAGGGCGTGGCCGATGCCGCGTTTCGTCTGGTTGCTCTCAGCCTCCCTGAGATGCGCCAACTCCTCTTGCTGGATCGAGGCGATGAGGCCGTGAAGCTCCCGATCACGGGTCGTGAGGAAGGCCAGTTGATCTTCGAGATGGCGGTGAACCGTGCTCTCGACCGCCTCGGTGCAGATCCAGACCATGTTGCGTCCACCGAGGGCCGTCAGCAAACCGAGCAGATAACCGCCGAGGCTCCAGAATGCCATGACGCGGCATGGTCTGGCATTCCTGGATGGCATCGCGTCGTGAAACAGGCGGCAATGCTCGATCTCGTCGTTCCGCATTTTGCGAAGTACTGGCACGATATCAGGAAACAGCCGATCGGCCATCCAGATCTGCGCTCCGTAGATGCGAATCGCGCCGAATTCGCCGGCGTGATTGACCTTGAGAATGCGGCGAACGGTTACGGCATGATCGCGCTTGCCGGCGCTGCTCAACGGATTGTCCATGGCGCTGCCCCTCACAGTTTCCCATCGGCAGTAGGCGCTTTCGGTGCCAGCGTCGTCAATAGTTGACACGAGGGGACGTGCAATTCCAATGTCGGCTTCGGGTGGCCGTCGCAAATCGCGCAGGTCAGGGCGGGGGCGCAGCGAAGGCGAAAATGGCAGGCATTTGCAAGGAGCTAAGCTCCCCCACAACGACGGCCCCGACAGCCCAACACGGTCTCTACGTCTTCGCGGATGGTTGTTATGACCCCGGTTCCGGACACGGAGGCTGGGCCTTTGTCGCCTATCGCGATTCTGTGGAAATCGCGTCCAGCTTCGGCGGTGTGCGTGATTCCGCCAATAATTCGATGGAATTGACCGCGGTCTTGCAGGCAGTCATGTGGATCAGTAGCGATGCAACGGGCGAAGCCGCGACCATTTGGTCGGATTCGATCTATGCCGTCAAAGGCTGCAACGACAGGCGGCACATTTGGAAGAATAACGGCTGGAAGAAAAACAATCCGAATGGGAACGCCCGCAGCCGGGCGATCGCTAATGCGGAACTCTGGAAAGCGGTCGATCTTCAGTTATCCCGGAACGCCCTCGTAACCATTGCCTGGTGCAAGGGCCATTCCGGCATATCAGGCAACGAACGCGCGGATGAGCTTGCGGATGGAGGACGGCTGTCGATACGGGACGCGTGATATGGGGATATCAACTGGCTGCGGATGCCTGGGATGGCACGGCGTCAAAACTCCACGCGGCGCCATTGCATCAGGGCACAAGGCCGCCGCCAGAGATGGCATAAATGCACCCTTCAGCGATTTCCGGTTATGTCCAAGTTTCAGCATCAGCTAACGGCGTCATCGAAGCCGATCAGGCTTGAAGAATGTGCCTGCGCGTCAGCTCCATCAGACCATCGGTATCGCGTCGCTCTATCGCATCGACCATCTGCTGATGTTCGCGGCCGGATTGCTCGATGCGGGCGCGCGTTCGCCACTGCGACACCGGCGCGGAGGATGTCCGCTGCCGAATTTCCGTGATCAGTTCCACGAGTTCCTGGTTGCCTGCGAGAGCAAGCAGATGGCGGTGGAAGGCGAGATTGGCTTCGTAAAGTTCGAGGGTGGTGCCGTTCAGCACCAGATCGTCGAAGCGTGAAGCCAGAACCCGCAATTTCGCAATATCTCCCTCGCTCGCATTCGCGACGATACGGTCGCTGACGGCGACTTCGAGGATGACGCGAATGTCGCTGACCTCCCGGGCGCGGCGCCCGTCTTGCTCATGGACGTGGTAACCACGATTGGGGACATGCTCCACCAGTCGCTTCTGCACCAATCTGTCGAGAGCTCTGCGGACCTCGGGTCGCGTACAGTTATACCGCCTTTCCAGATCGATCTGCTTCAGCCAGGTTCCGGGCGGGAGACGGCCGGCAAGGATATCCTGGAGAATGAGTTCGGTCACATCGGAGGTTTGCGGCTCTTGTGCTTGCGCCGTCGCTCCGCTTTCCAGCGAATTCATGCAATTCTCCCCAGCCCGATTTCGGCGATGACTATCATAGCTCTCCCCCGGCCAACAACGAGGCCGATTGACAGCGTCGAAAAATATTCCAGCTCATAGCTTGCGTGCCCGATTTAATTGGAGCATAAAATTGGCGCCAATTTGATTACCATTATATGAAGCGGGTTGTAAATCCATGCAGAACTCCGATGCGGTCTGGGAAATCGTCGAGAGAAAGCGCGCGGCGTTCTTCGAGTTGAGTGACCGCATCTGGGATATTCCCGAGACCAATTACCTCGAACATCAATCAGCCGAAGAACACGCCCGCATGCTGGAAAGAGAGGGCTTTCGCGTCGACCGCGGCATTGCCGGGTTGCCGACGGCGGTCATGGGAGAGGCGGGCGAGGGTGGCCCGGTCATCGCAATCCTTGGCGAGTTCGATGCGCTGCCGGGATTGAGCCAGGAGGCCGGTATTGCCGAGCAGCGGCCCTTGGTCGACGGCGGCAATGGTCACGGCTGCGGCCATAATATGCTGGGCGCCGGATCCATGCTCGCTGCCGCTGCGGTCAAGGATTTCCTTGCCGAAAGCGGCTTGACGGGAAGGGTGCGCTATTACGGCTGCCCCGCGGAGGAAGGCGGCTCTTCGAAGGGTTTCATGGTGCGCGCCGGCGTTTTCGACGACGTGGATATCGCGATCTCCTGGCATCCGGCAGCCTTTGCCGGCGTCAACAATCCCATCTCGCTCGCCTGCAACGAGATCAACTTCCATTTTTCGGGGCGGGCGTCGCATGCTTCCGCGACGCCGCATCTCGGCCGCAGCGCTCTCGATGCAGTGGAACTGATGAATGTAGGCGTCAATTATATGCGCGAGCACATGCCTTCCACTGCGCGTATCCACTATGCCATCACTGACGCGGGCGGTGGGGCGCCTAACGTCGTGCAGGCACGCGCGACGGTACGCTATCTCGTCCGTGCTCGGACCTTGCCGGAACTCCTGTCTCTGGTTGCCCGCGTCAAGAAAGTTGCCGAAGGTGCTGCCCTGATGACCGAGACGACGGTCCGGAGTGAAATTGTCAGCGGGGATGCCAATCTCGTTGGCAATACACCACTCGAAGAGTGCATGTTCGCCCATCTGCAGCGGCTTGGCCCACCAGTGTTTGATGATGCCGACCGAGAAACGGCCCGCAAGTTCCAGCAGACCTTCAACGCAGAGGATATCGCCGCGTCCTATGGTCGTTTCGGGCTGAAACCGAACGACGACCAGCCGCTCTGTGAGGAGATTTTTCCGTTGAATGCCGGTGACGGCACTCTGGTCGGCTCCACCGATGTCGGGACGGTCAGCTGGGTGGTGCCGACCGTGCAGATGCGAGGGGCTACCTACGCTGTCGGTACGCCCGGACACTCCTGGCAGCTGGTTGCGCAAGGGAAACTGCCGGCTGCCCACAAGGGAACCGAACACGCCGCCAAGGTAATGGCGAGCACGGCCGCCGATCTCATCGGTAACCCCGCATTGATCGAAGCTGCCAAGGCCGATCACAGGGCGCGTCTGGAGCGTACGCCTTTCGTCAATCCGATTCCGGATGACGTTAAGCCGCCATTGCCGGAGAAGGCTGATGCCTAACCCCGACCTGCTGCCCGACCGTGAACGCCTGATGGCGCATATCCGCAAGTTTGCCCGTCGGGTGAAATTGTCCGGAACGCCGGAGGAGCTCGAGAGCTTTCATTATCTTCAGGCGCAGATGGAGAGCTACGGATACGGAACGCAGCTGCTGTCACATGATGCTTTCATCAGCCTGCCTGGCCCGGCGAAGGTCGGGGTCGAAGGTGAAGACCTCCGTTGCATTACCCATTCGATGTCGGTTTCGACGGCTGCAGTGGGCATCAGCGGAGACCTTGAATATGTCGGCGACGGCAAGGAAGCCGATTTCGTCGGCAAGGACTTGTCCGGCAAGATCGTCCTGGTCGACGGGATTGCGACGGAGGAAGTCGCCGCGTTGGCGAGCGCGGCCGGCGCCCTCGGCGAAATCCATGTCAGCCCGAATGAGCATCTCTACGAAATGTGCGTGTCGCCGGTCTGGGGCAGCCCGTCGCAACACACGCGCGCCCATCTGCCGAAAACAGTGATCTGCACCATCGCGCGGGAAGATGGAGTGCGCCTGCGCGACAGGCTCGCGCGCGGCCAGAAGGTCCGTGCGACGCTCACTGCAGAGGTCGACACCGGCTGGCGCAGGACGCCGCTGCTTGTCGCCGAGCTTCAGCCGGCGGGCGAGGACAAACCGTTCGTACTGTTTTCGGGCCATCATGACACCTGGCACTTCGGCGTCATGGACAATGGCGGCGCGAACGCGTCCATGCTTGAGGCGGCACGCTTGCTTGCCCTTCATGCGGGTGATTGGCGACGCGGCCTGCGCATCTGCTTCTGGTCAGGCCATTCGCACGGTCGCTATTCCGGCTCCGCCTGGTATGCGGATGAATTTTTCGACGAGCTCGATCGCCGCTGCGCCGTGCATGTCAATGTCGACTCCACGGGCGGCGAGGGCGCAACCGTCCTCACCAATTCCGGTGTCATCGACGAGTTGAAGCCGCTGGCTCTTGAGGTGATCGAGGACGTCACCGGACAAAGGCATGCGGGCAGGCGGCATGGCAGAGCGGCGGATCATTCATTCTGGGGTGTCGGCATCCCCTCGATGTTCGGCAGCCTCAGTCATCAGCCGCCAGGCCCCGTCAAGACGCTGACGGCGCTCGGTTGGTGGTGGCACACGCCGCACGACACGGCAGAGCACATCGATCCCGACAATCTGAGCCGGGATACGCGAATCGTGCTGGAAACACTTTGGCGCCTGCTGACCTCGCCCGTCCTGCCACTTGACTATTCCGTCTACGCACACGCTCTCAGCCACGAGGTTGCGCGACTGCATGCTGAGCTTTCCGGTCGTATCGACATCTCGGCCCTCGCAAATGCAATTGACGAGTTGGGCATCAGCGCGAAGGCGGTAATGGAGATGAAGGACCCGTCTTCTGCAAAGACGGCGCGCGTCAACGCATCGCTGATGCGCGCCGGCCGCCATCTCGTGCCGCTGAATTATACGAGCGGCGAGCGCTTTCACCATGATTCCGCCCTCCCGCACCCGGCCTGGCCGTCACTTGAGGGGCTGCGGGCGCTGGCCGCGCAGCCCGTCGGATCGCCAGACATACCTTTCTACGCTGTTCATGCGCGCCAGACGAGAAATCGCCTGATCCATGGACTGAGGGAAGCCAATGCGGCTTTGCGTGCGGCCCTGGAGGACTGACGCAGCCATAGCAGAACTGACAGGTGGCCATTTGGCCGCCGAAAGGGGAACAGAAAATGAAAAATAGAAAATTGCCTGCCGTTTTGTTCGGCGCCATTGCCTTCCTGACTTCATTCGCTGCCGGCGCCAAGGACTGGACGCATGTCAAGGTCGGCATCGAAGGGGCTTTCCCGCCCTGGAACCTCATGGATTCCAGCGGCAAGCTGGCCGGCTTCGACGTCGACCTCATCAATGACCTGTGCAAACGCGCCAAAGCCGACTGCGAACTCATCGCAGGCGATTGGAATGCGATGATCCCGAGCCTCAATGCTGGAAAATTCGATCTGGTGATGACTCTCGGCATCAACGAGAAGCGGAAGCAGGTGGTCGATTTCACCGTGCCCTACGCGAGCGGGGTCGCGAGCTTCCTGCTTCTGAAGGACGGGCCGGTGTCCCCTCTGCCGATGGCCGGAGAGCGGCTGAATTTGAACGACAAGTCCAAGGCAGATCCGGTGATGGCCGCAATCGGCGAAGCCCTCAAAGGCAAGACGGTCGGCGTCGTCCAGTCGACCAGCCAGGAGCAGTTGATCAACGCCTATTTCGGATCCGACGTAACAGTGCGCGCCTATAAGAATTCCGGCGAGCGCGACCTCGATCTGAAGGCCGGGCGCATCGATGCCGGTTTCGATAGCGGCGTTTATGAAACCTCCGTGCTCGGCAAGCCCGGCAATGACGATCTGATGATGTCCGGCCCGCTGGTGAAAGGCGCGATGTTGGCTACCGAAGTCGCACTCGGCATGCGCAAGGGCGAGACCGATCTGAAGGCCAAATTTGATGACGCAATCAGGCAAGCCGCCAAGGATGGCACGATTAGGCAGCTCTCGGAAAAATGGAGCAAGATCGACCTGACACCGACCTTTGACGCTCCCTAAGCGCCCTTTCGGCGCATCACGCTCAGCAGAGGCTATGACAATGTTAGTTGCTGCAAAAACATGCTCTTCCGGAGCAGCATCATGAGCCAGCCTGGTTTTTTTGAGCTTGCCGGCTTCAGTGCGGACGGCTGGGGCCATGCTCTTCTGGCCGGAGCATGGATGACCATCCTTGTTGCAATCGCCGGCTATGCCGTCGGCGCCTGTATCGGGACGCTTGGGGCATGGGCCAAGATTGCCGGCAACGGCTTTGCTCGCGCGGCTGCCGATGCTTATACGACGGTGCTGCGGGGCATTCCCGATCTGCTGGTCATCTATCTCTTCTATTTCGGCGGGAGCGCCGTGGTTACGGCGGTCGGCCGGCTTTTCGGCGCCGAAGGTTTCCTCGGCTTTCCGGGCTTTCTTGCCGGCTCCCTCGCCGTGGGCGTCACATCCGGCGCTCAGTTCACGGAAGTGCTGCGAGGTGGCTTCAAGGCGGTCCATCCGGGTGAGATCGAGGCGGCTATCGCCTGCGGCATGCCGCGCTGGCTTCGCCTGCGGCGGATCGTTGCGCCGCTGACCCTACGTCACGCGCTTCCCGGTCTCGGCAATGTCTGGCAGGTCGTCCTGAAGGAGTCGGCACTGGTATCGATCACCGGTGTTGCCGAACTCCTGCGCCAGGCCCAGGTCGGCGCTGGATCGACCGGGCTGCCATTCGATTTCTACCTGATGGCCGGCGCGATCTACCTGATGATCTCGACAGTTTCGAGCCTCGTTCTCCAGCAGGCGGAGCGGCGCCTGTCGCGCGGCCTGGGGAGGAGGGGATGATGGATTGGCAGTTTCTCAACGAAACATTTGTGAGCCTGGTCGCCGCAATTCCGCTAACGATCGAGCTTGCCGTGACATCGATCTGCCTTGGGGCCATTCTGGCGCTGTTGCTGGCGCTTGCCCGCCTCTCCGGCGTTGCCGCGCTCGATTGGTTCGCGCGGCTCTATGTCTTCATCTTCCGCGGCACGCCGCTGTTGGTGCAGATATTTCTCATCTATTACGGTCTCGGCCAGTTTCCAGCCGTACGGCACAGCGTCTTCTGGCCGTTTCTCCGCGATCCTTACTGGTGCGCGGTGCTGGCGCTGACCTTGAATACAGCCGCCTACGCCAGCGAGATCATTCGCGGCGGCCTGCTCTCGGTACCGCACGGCCAAATTGAGGCTGCCCGCGCCTGCGGCATGCATCGCTTCCTGATGTTTCGCCGGATCGTTCTGCCGCTGGCAATCCGTCAGGCATTGCCCGCATACGGTAACGAGATGATATCAATGGTCAAGGCGACGTCACTTGCCTCGATCATTACGCTGATGGAGGTAACCGGGGTTGCGGCCAAGATCATCTCCGAGACCTATCGCGCAATCGAGGTCTTCGTCGTCTCCGGGGCTATCTACCTCGCCCTCAATTTCTTGCTGACGCGTCTCATTCAATTCGCCGAGTACAGGCTTAGCCCGCACTTGCGCGCTCCTGTTCCCGTCAGCCGAGCGAGCAGCACTATGGCGACCCCTGCAGGAGAGCATCGATGACGGCCACACCAATCGCACTCAGCGTGCGCGACATGCACAAGAGCTTCGGGCCTGTCCAGGTCATCAGGGGCATCTCGCTTGATGCCCTGGAAGGCGATGTCGTTTCCATTGTCGGCTCCTCGGGCTCGGGGAAATCGACGTTCCTGCGTTGCATCAATCTGCTGGAAACGCCGGATTCGGGTGAAGTGACTGTCGCCGGCGAAACGATCTCGATGCAGCGCAACGCCGGCGGCAAGCACCGCCCCACGGATCGAAAGCAGGTCGATCGTGTCCGCTCACAGCTCGGAATGGTGTTCCAGAGTTTCAACCTCTGGTCTCACAAGACCGTCCTCGAAAACCTTATCGAGGCACCGATCCATGTTCAGCGCCGTTCACGCGCCGAATGCATCGACGAAGCTGAAGCGTTGCTGGCCAAAGTCGGCATCGCCGATAAACGCAATTTCTATCCCGCTCATCTTTCCGGCGGTCAGCAGCAGCGCGCCGCCATTGCCCGCGCCCTCGCTATGCATCCAAAGGTGATGCTCTTCGATGAACCGACATCGGCGCTCGATCCGGAGCTTGTAGGAGAGGTCCTACGCGTCATGCGCGCCTTGGCGGAAGAAGGACGCACCATGCTGGTCGTCACACATGAGATGGGATTTGCGCGCGACGTCTCCAGCCGCGTCGTCTTTTTACACAAGGGCGTGGTCGAGGAAGAGGGCAAACCTCAGGATGTCTTCTCGAATTCGAAGTCGGAGCGCTTCCGCCAGTTCATCAATCAATAGTTCATCAAGCTCAATCAAGAAGGGGAACTCAGTATGAAATACCTGACCGCAATCATGGCCGCGATCACTATGGTCGCCAGCTTAGCCGTTTCGACGGCGGCACGCGCCGAGGAGAAGAACTGGACGCATGTGACGATTGCGACCGAGGGAGCGTTTCGGCCGTGGAACTTCACCAAGGCAGACGGCAGCCTTGACGGTTACGAAATCGAGCTGATCAAGTATTTTTGCGCTCATATGAAGGTCGAATGCACGACCGTGATCCAGCCTTTTGACGGCATGATCCCGGCTCTTAACGCTGGAAAGTTCGACGCAATCGTTTCGGGGATGTCTGCAACCGCCAAGCGCGAGGAGGTCATTGCCTTCAGCGATTCCTACGGCACGACGGGTCAGACCTTTGCGACATTGAAAGACTCCCCGCTCGCAAATCTGCCTTTGAAGGGCGAGGTATTTTCGCTCGCCACCGATGAGGCTGGCGCTGTGGCCGCGCTGAAGCAGATCGAGCCGTTGCTCAAGGGAAAGACAGTCGGCGTGCAGACTGCATCGATCGCCGCGAGCTTCCTCGACAAATATTTGAAGGGCGTCGTTGATGTCCGTGAGTACAAGACGACGGAACAGCACGATCTCGATCTTAAGGCCGGTCGCGTCGACCTCGTCATGGCATCCATGGCATATCTTTCGACAGCGGCGGCAAAGCCGGGCAACGAGGACTTCATCGTCACTGGCCCTCGTTTCCAGGGCGGCATGCTTGGGCGTGGAAGCTCAGTTGGTCTGCGTAAGGAGGATACGAAACTCAAATCTATGTTCAACGAGGCGATCGCAGCAGCCAAAGCAGACGGCACGATCGTCAAGCTATCGCAGAAGTGGTTCGGCTTTGACGTGACGCCGAGGTAAAACGCGGCTGGATGCCAGCACTTGCGAAATCTCGGCGAGTGCTGGTTATCCGTGAATCTTCCGGTCACAATGCCGGCTTATGCCGGCTGCGATGCCTCGACGACGGCGAGCGCTGCCATGTTGACGACGCCGCGCGAGGTAACCGACGGCGCGAGGATGTGCGCGGGCATGGCGGCGCCGAGCAGAATCGGGCCAACATGCAGGCCGTCGGTCATCGACTTGACCACACCGAGCGTGATGTTGGCGGCGTCGAGGTTGGGGAAGACGAGCAGGTTTGCCTCGTCGTGCAGCGTGGTGTGCGGCATGACGCGCTTGCGCAGCGCTTCGGTGATCGCGCTCTCGCCGTGCATTTCGCCGTCGACTTCGAGATCCGGGGCAGCATCGCGCACGAGCTGCAGGGCATTGCGCATTTTCGTGGCGCTTTCGGATTCGCGTGAGCCGAAGTTGGAATGCGAGACGAGGGCGGCGCGCGGGGTGATGCCGAAGCGGCGGATTTCCTCGGCCGCCATGACAGTCGCCTCGGCGATCTCCTCGGCGCTCGGATTGAAGGTGACATAGGTGTCGGTGAAGAAGGTGGCGCCGCGCTGTGAGATCATCAGGCTGAGCGCCGAGAAATCGCGGACATCCTTGCGCTTGCCGATGATCTGGCGCACGTCACGCAGGTGTTTCTCGTAACGGCCTTCGAGGCCGCAGATCAGCGCATCGGCCTCGCCGCGCCTCAGCGCCAGCGCGCCGATGACGGTCGTGTTGGTGCGCACGATGGTGCGGGCCGCTTCCGGGATGACACCACGCCGGCCGACGAGCGAGAAATAGAGATCGACATATTCGCGGAAGCGCGGATCGTCTTCCGGATTGATGACTTCGAAATCCTGCAACGGCCGGATGCGCAGGCCGTAGCGCTTGAGACGCGTCTCGATGACCTGCGGGCGGCCGATCAGGATCGGTTTTGCCAAGCCTTCCTCAAGCAGCACCTGGGCGGCGCGCAGCACACGCTCGTCCTCGCCTTCGGAGAAGATGACGCGCTTGTGTTCGGCTGCCTTGGCTGCCGTGAAGATCGGCTTCATGACGAAGCCGGAGCGGAAGACGAAACGGTTCAGCTGGTCGAGATAGGCGTCGAAATCCTGGATGGGCCGGCGCGCAACGCCGCTCTGTTCGGCGGCCTTGGCGACTGCAGGCGCGATGCGCAGGATGAGGCGCGGATCGAAGGGGGAAGGGATCAGATAATCGGGGCCGAAGACCGGAGTCTCGCCGGAATAGGCGCGGGCGGCGACATCGGACGGTTCTTCGCGGGCAAGCGCTGCGATGGCGCGCACGGCCGCCATCTTCATTTCCTCATTGATCGTCTCGGCGCCGCAATCGAGCGCGCCGCGGAAGATGTAGGGGAAGCAGAGGACGTTGTTGACCTGGTTGGCGAAATCCGAGCGGCCGGTGCAGATCATCGCATCGGGACGGGCGGCGCGGGCGAGATCCGGCATGATCTCCGGAGTCGGATTGGCGAGCGCCATGATCAGCGGCTTGTCGGCCATTTGCGCCAGCAGCTCCGGTTTCAGCACGCCGGCGGCCGAGAGACCCAGGAAGACATCAGCGCCGCCGATATTTTCGGCGAGCGTGCGGGTGTCGCTCTTCTGGGCATAGACGGACTTCCATTCGTCCATCAGTTCGGTGCGGCCCTCGTAGACGAGGCCTTCGATATCGTGGACCCAGATGTTTTCGCGTTTGGCGCCGAGGGTCACCAGCAGATTGAGGCAGGCAAGGGCGGCAGCACCCGCGCCCGAGGCAACGATCTTGACGTTCTCGATGGCTTTGCCGGCGAGTTCCAGCCCGTTCAGGATAGCGGCGGCGACAATGATCGCCGTGCCGTGCTGGTCGTCGTGGAAGACAGGGATCTTCATCTTCTCGCGCAGGCGCCGCTCGACCTCGAAACATTCAGGCGCCTTGATGTCTTCAAGGTTGATGCCGCCGAAGGTCGGCTCCAGCGAGGAAACGGTCGAGACCATCTGTTCGACGCTCGCAGCGTCGATCTCGATGTCGAAGACGTCGATGCCGGCGAATTTCTTGAAGAGCACGGCCTTGCCCTCCATGACCGGCTTCGAAGCCAGAGGCCCGATATTGCCCAGACCGAGCACGGCGGTGCCGTTGGAAATGACGGCGACGAGATTGGCGCGCGAGGTATATTCGGCCGCCATTTCAGGGTTGTCACGGATGGCAAGGCAGGGAGCGGCAACGCCCGGCGAATAGGCAAGCGCCAGGTCGCGCTGGTTGCCGAGCGGCTTGGTCGCCTGGATCTCCAGCTTGCCGGGGCGGGGGTAGCGGTGGAAAAATAGCGCCTGTTCGTCGAGATCGCCGCCCGGTGCGTTCTTGTCCGTCTTGGATTTATCCTGGTGATCCATTGCCGCCTCCGTGCACGTCTTTTTCTGGAGTTCCCTCCATACATCAATCGGATACAGGCGACAGTATGGAAATGAGGGATGGGAGAAGTTTTCGCGAGACGGCGTTTCCTACGATGTCATGGGCAATCGCCGGTACTAATCCTTTTGGAAAACTTGTTTGACGCCTCGTGCGAGCGCAAGATGCGGCCCGCGACGGTGCGGGGCGCCGGTCGCATGGAGGAAATCATGGACAATTTGAACCTCACGACCCTGCAACGGGGTCAGACGACGGTCAACGACGTGGCCATGGAAGCGTTTGCCGCCGGTTTTCGCGGCAGTCTCCTGACCAGCAAAGACATGAATTACGGCGAGGCGCGGGCGATCTGGAATGCGATGATCGATCGCCGTCCGGGTCTGATTGCGCGCTGCGCAGGGGCGGCTGATGTTGTGCGCGCGGTGCGCCTTGCACGCGATAACAATCTGCTGGTTTCAGTGCGCGGCGGCGGGCACGGCATTGCCGGCAATGCCGTCTGCGAAGGTGGTGTCGTCATTGATCTGTCGCCGATGAAGTCCGTGCGGGTCGATCCAGAGACGCGCCGCGCCAGGATCGAGCCGGGCGCTACGCTCGGCGATGTCGACAAGGAAACGCTTGCTTTCGGGCTGGTGCTGCCAACCGGCATTAATTCCACGACCGGCATAGCCGGCCTGACGCTCGGCGGTGGTTTCGGCTGGCTCACGCGGAAATTCGGGCTGACCCTCGACAATCTGATTTCGGTCGATGTGGTGACGGCCAACGGCGAACTGGTGAAGGCGAGCGAGACGGAGCGGCCGGACCTGTTCTGGGCGCTGCGCGGCGGCGGCGGCAATTTCGGCGTCGTGACCTCCTTCGAATTCCAGCTCAACCCGCTCCAGCCCGAAGTTTTCGCCGGACTGGTCGTGCATCCCTTCGCCGATGCGGAAAACGTTCTCAGGGAATATCGCGAGGCGCTGGAAACAGCACCCGACGAGCTGACCTGCTGGGTGGTGATGCGCCAGGCGCCGCCGCTGCCGTTCCTGCCGGCCGAATGGCACGGAAAGGAGATATTGGTGCTCGCCATGTGCTATTGCGGGGACATGGCGGCGGGCGAAAAGGCGGCAGCGAGATTGCGCAGAATCGGAAAGCCGATCGCCGACATCGTCAGCCCGATGCCGTTCATCGGCTGGCAGCAGGCATTCGACCCGCTTCTAACGCCCGGTGCCCGTAACTATTGGAAGAGCCAGGATTTCGCCTCCCTTTCCGATGCGGCGATCGAGGTTCTCATCAATGCCGTGCGGAAGCTGCCAGGGCCGGAATGCGAAATATTCATCGGCCATGTCGGCGGCGCCGC
The DNA here is from genome assembly GCF_002531885.1 of Rhizobium sp. L9. NCBI lineage: Bacteria > Pseudomonadati > Pseudomonadota > Alphaproteobacteria > Hyphomicrobiales > Rhizobiaceae > Rhizobium > Rhizobium sp. L9. The sequence goes on from NZ_NWSZ01000012.1 coordinate 32,373, forward strand.
CGGCCGCGTGCCGACCGAAGCCACGGCATTTCCACAGCGCAGTTCGCATTTCGTCATGAATGTCCATGCACGCTGGCGGGAAACCGAATTGGACGGAAACTGCATCGGCTGGGCGCGCGAACTTTTCGAGGCAACCAAGCCGCATGCTGTGGGCACTGCCTACATCAACTTCATGCCTGAGGACGAGACCGACCGGGTCGAAATGGCCTACGGGGCTAATTATGCGCGCCTTTCGGAAATCAAGCTGCGCTACGATCCGAACAATTTGTTCCGGATGAATCAGAATGTGAAGCCGATGGCGGCGGTGCGAGCTGCTTGAATAGATGCAGCGTAGAAGACCCCGCCCCAAACCGCTCCCCACAAGGGTCCCTTGTGGGGAGCGGTTTACCCACCGCGCTTCGGCGTCATCGTCACGTCAGCGCCATAGGCATCGCGCAGCTTGTTCTCCTGTCCCGGCTGCCGGTCGGCGGCCTGGTGCAGCGGTATCGTGTCGTAGCCCTGCAAACGCGTTCCCTCGATCAGCGTAACGTCGGAATTCCCAGGATTGTCGGAGCGCTCGAACCAGTCGACGGAGTGGTGCAGGAAATTCATTTCGACCGCCCGGTTGGTGACCCCGTGGCCGACGATCGCGACGTTGTGGTCGCCGTTTTCAGCCTCGTGCATGACGGTCTGAAGGAAGAGACGCACCCGCTGCGCCACGTCCGCCCGGCTTTCGCCGTCCGGCGGGCGCGCATAGAACTTGCCGCTATTGTTGCGCAGCCTCGCCCATTTTTCGAACTCCTCGGGGAATTTCTGCTTCTGCTCGGCACGGTCGTAGATTTCGGTGAAGAGGCCGAAATCCTGCTCGCGCAGAAGATAATCTTCCCTGACATCGCCGACGAAGTTTTCCGGCAGCGCTTCGAGCAGCGCATCCTTGCTCTGGCGCGTGCGCAGAAACGGCGAATACCAGATATGCAGCTTCTGGAATCCCTGGCTCGGCAGCCCTTTGAGGTACGAAGCGATAACAGCGCCTGCCTCAGCCGCCTGGCGATAGCCCCATTCAGTCAGCGGCACATTATGATCGCCGAATTGGCGGTAGGCCTGTTCGTTGATGTTGCCGAGGGATTCGCCGTGGCGAACGAGAAAGAGACGCATCGGCCATCCCGCTTTGTCGGACATGGAATCGTTGTCATCATGAACGCGCTCGATCGGCAGGGCAATATTGCCGGCCGAAAAGGGGCGTAGCGTCTGGTCGCCGCTTGCCCCCAATCCGCTTGGCCCGTCGATCTTGTTCACTCGGTTCGAAATCGAGAAGCGAGAGAGCGTCTTCCGGGCTATCAGCGGCCCTGGAAGATCTTGATGAGTTTTGGCGTAAACCGGTGAGCCTTGATGTCGAGCAGATCCTGATACGTAGCGCGACCGGAGATCGCGGCCGTCAGATATCGCTGGCAAGCGATCCTCGGAGCGTCATTGTCGGAGACGTTTGTCACGATCCCCGCGGCGCGCCGCGCATTTGCATCGAAATCCTTTGTGCACACTTTGACGAACTCGTTTCTTGCTCTCGCGCTGCCTTGCAGTAGCGTGACTGTCGCATCATAGTCCTGCTGCGTCGGTGCACAGCTGGCAAGCATTGCCATAGAAATCATTATTGTCGCGGTTCGGGCGCGCATCATCAGTATCCCCCAGGTTACGCCTTGATCGGCAGCTGCTGTTAATTTGATTCTCGGCATGCGGGAAAGATCCAGGACCTCGCGGCTAGAAATTATGATAATCGGATTTCCGATATCGCTATTGCGAGCTTCGATGGGATCTGCGTTTACCATCCAGACGGCACGGCGGGTTTGCAGGGCTTTTCCCCAGCTTGTCATCTTCCTGAAACACGAGTCTGGTTTTGGAAGGCTAGATGAAAGATGGGGCACGAGCACTGTTCGTGACAGACATGATGGAACCCAGACATTTCCGCACGCTCTTCATTTCCGATGTGCATCTCGGCTCGAAGGCCGCGAAGGCTGATTTCCTGCTGGATTTCCTGCGCTACCACGAAGCCGATACGATCGTGCTCGTCGGCGACATCGTCGACGGCTGGCGCCTGAAGCGCAGCTGGTACTGGCCGCAGGTCTGCAACGACGTCGTCCAGAAACTGCTGCGCAAGGCGCGCAAGGGCACGCGCGTCGTCTACATCCCCGGCAATCACGACGAATTCCTGCGCGACTTCCCGGGCATGCATTTCGGCGGCATCGAGGTCGTCGAGCGCATGATGCATGACGGCGCGGACGGCAAGAAATACCTGATCCTGCACGGCGACGAGTTCGACGTCGTTGTCCGCAACGCCCGCCTGCTCGCCTATCTCGGTGACTGGGCCTATGATACGGCAATCCGCATCAACATCTTGCTCGCCGCCGTACGCCGTCGCCTTGGCATGCCATATTGGTCGTTTTCCGCCTGGGCGAAGCTGCAGGTCAAGCATGCGGTCAATTTCATCGGCGAGTTCGAACGCGTCGTGGCTGAAGAGGCGCGCAAGAGCGGAGCCGACGGGGTGATCTGCGGCCACATCCACCACGCCGCCATCCAGGAGATGGACGGCATCCGCTACATCAACACTGGCGACTGGGTGGAAAGCTGCACAGCGGTTGCAGAGCATGAGGACGGCACGTTCGAACTGATCACCTGGCGAGCGCTTGCTAGCGCAGTGCCGGCGCTTACCGCAGTCGAGCGTCTCGAAGAGGCGGAACTCGCCGCGCAGGCAGCGTGAATTTACAGCTGTCGCAGTCGCGGCGGCTCGCCAGCAATTTAGCCGTCACCGCGAGGTAACAGGCCCAATTTATTTTCTAAAACGTTTCCGGACGGCTATTTCTCGCAATGGTCGCCCCCCGGGGTGGTGTGTTAGGAAAACATCTAGTTTCCTTCAGGTCCACCGATGATTCCCGCTCAACATTCTCCGGGTGAGGGAGCGCCGCCGCGCTTCCGGCTGCTCAGCGCGCTGTCCTATTGCGCGCCGCTGCTCGTCAATGGTGTCGTGCTGCCATTTTTCCCGGTATGGCTGCAAACCCATAGTTTCAGTGACCGTGAAATCGGCATTGTTCTCGCCATACCGATGGTGGTTCGAGTCCTGGTAGCACCTGTCGTCGCCATGATCGCCGACCTCATGAAGGAGCGCGCCACCGTGCTGCTCTGGTCGGGTGGCCTGTCGCTGCTGACGGCGATCGCGCTTTACTGGACGACCAGCTTTTGGCCGGTGACAATCGTCTTCGCGCTGCAGGGCGCCACCTTTGCGCCCTATGTGCCCGTGGTCGAATCGATCGTCATTTCAGGCGTGCGCCGCTGGGGGCTCGATTATGGGTCGATGCGCGTATGGGGCTCGATCGCCTTCATCGTCTCGACGCTCCTCGGCGGTCAGCTGATCGGCCGGGGGGGCGGCGGCATGGTGCTCGTCGTCATGGTGTTCGGCTTCACGATGACGGTGGCGATGGCGATCTTCTGTCCGCGGATCGGGCCCACACGGCGGCGCGGCCAGCCGATCGACCTGCCGGCCGCCACCGGCAGCGGGTTGCGCGAACCACATTTGCTGCTGCTCCTGATCGGAGTTGCCATCCAGCAGTCGAGCCACGCGGTGCTTAATGCTTTTTCCTCGATTTATTGGCATCAGCTCGGCTTTTCCGGCACCGAGGTCGGCTTGCTCTGGAGCGCCGGCGTTGCTTCGGAGGTGACGGTGTTCTTTCTATCGAAGCGTCTCAATCGGCGCTTCAATGCCTGGACATTGATCCGCTTCGGCTGCGCCATCAGCGTCTGCCGCTGGATCCTGTTTCCCATGAATGCCGGCTTTGCCGGCTTCTTCCTGCTGCAATGTTTCCACGGCTTCACCTATGCCTTCGTGCATACCGGCGTGCAGCGGAGAATCGTGGCGACGGTGCAGGAAACGCAGGAGGCCTCGGCGCAGGGCGCCTATTTCTTCTATGTCGGCATGGCGATGGGGTTGATGACCATCGCTTCGGGCTACCTCTACGCCTGGCTCGGCCTTGTCAGCTATTACGTCATGGCGCTCGTCGCGCTTTCCGGCCTCGGGCTGGTCATCTCAGCCTACTATCTTCAGCCCCAGAGGGTGCTTTCCGGCGGAAAGACCAGGGAAGCGGCGTAGCGCAGGCCGGGTTGGCGGTCGCGGGCAAGCAGCAGCGGGCCGTCGAGATCGACGAAATCGGCATCCTGCGCGAGCAGCACGGCTGGCGCCATCGCAAGCGAAGTGCCGACCATGCAACCGATCATGATCGAAAAGCCGAGCCTCTCCGCTTCGGCCTTCATCGCCAAGGCCTCGGTGAGGCCGCCTGTCTTGTCGAGCTTGATATTGATCGCATCATAACGGTCGGCAAGGCTTGCGAGGTCTCCGGTGTGATGCACACTCTCGTCGGCGCAGACGAGCAGCGGGCGGCGGATTTCGGCAAGCAGCGCATCGCGGCCTGCCGGCAACGGTTGCTCGACGAGGGCAACGCCCGCCTCCGCGGCGATCTGCAGATGACGTTCCAGCACCGCCTCCGGCCAGCCCTCATTGGCGTCGAGAATGATCGCAGCATCGGGTGCGGCCGCGCGGACTGCGCGGATGCGGCTTTCATCGTCACCGGTTCCCACCTTGACCTTGAGCAGAGCGCGACCGGCATGTTCGCGCGCCTGCGCGGCCATCATTTCCGGCTCGCCGAGCGAGATGGTGTAGGCTGTCGTGAGCGGTTTGAGCGCCGTGAGGCCGAGGCGGGCGGCGACCGTTTGGCCCGTCCGTTTTGCTTCGAGATCCCAGAGAGCGCAATCCACGGCGTTGCGTGCGGCACCCGGCGGCATCGCCGACAAGAGGTCGTCGCGCGAAATGCCGGATTCGATCAGCGGGCGCGCTGCCTCGATCTGGGCCAAGACGCTCTCCATGGTCTCGCCGTAGCGGCGGTAGGGCACGCATTCGCCGTGCCCTTGCGCGCCTTCTTCCGTGACTTCGCAGCTAATGACCTCGGCCTTAGTCTTTGCGCCGCGCGAGATGGTGAAGGTCCCGGCAATCGGAAAGGAATTCATCTGGATATCGAGGGTGCGCGGCATTATTGCTATCCTGCGAGCATGGAAATTGGACGTTGCTTCTGTATATTGACGCGCCGGCGGCGATCCGCTTCGCGAGTCGGCAATGTCGCCGTAAGCCTTGAAAGACACAAGTATCTTGAACGCCGAGAATCGCAACGCCGCCTCACTGCAAGTGGACGACCGGCCAGATGGTTCGGGGCAGCATGTTCGTCTCAGCGGCAATTGGCGCAGCGCCTATGTGCATCTTGTGCTGCGCGACTTCGAAAAGCTTCGGCGAGAGAAGACCGGCAATCTGACGCTCGACCTCTCTGATATATCGGAGATCGATACCGCCGGCATCTGGCTTCTTTGCCGTCTAAAGAAGGAGGAGGAAGCAGCCGGGCGCACGGTGCGCTTCGTCGGCACCAATCCGCATATCGATGAAATGCTGGAGATGTTTTCCGAGGAACCGGCCAAACCGGAGCCGGAACACAAGGAGAAGGTCTCGCTTGCCGCGCGCATCTTGGCGCCGATCGGCAAGATGACTTACGATATCTGGGATAATCTCGCTGCCTCGATGTATATCCTGGGTTCGGCGGTGCGCGGCGCTCAGATGAAGCTCGGCCGCGGCAGTGGCGTCTCGCCGGCCTCCATCGTCAACCAGATCGATCATATGGGGGTTCGCGCCGTTCCGATCATCCTGCTGATGTCGTTTCTGATCGGCGCGATCATCGCCCAGCAAGGCGCTTTCCAGCTGCGTTATTTCGGGGCGGAGGTTTTCGTCGTCGATCTGGTCGGCATTCTGCAGCTGCGCGAAATCGGCGTGCTGCTGACTTCGATCATGATCGCCGGGCGCTCCGGCAGCGCGATCACGGCTGAAATCGGCTCGATGAAGATGCGCGAGGAAATCGACGCGCTGAAGGTGATGGGGCTTAACCCGATCGGCGTATTGATCTTCCCGCGGCTGGTGGCGCTGACCATCGCGCTGCCGCTTTTGACGGTATTGGCGAATTTCGCTTCGCTGGCGGGGGCTGCGGTCGTCGCCTGGGGCTATTCCGGTATCACCTTCGCCAATTTCCTGGCGCGACTCCACGAGGCGATTACGTTGTCGACCGTGCTGTCGGGTATGATCAAGGCGCCATTCATGGCGCTCGTCATCGGCATCGTCGCCGCCGTCGAAGGGCTGAAGGTCGGTGGCAGTGCGGAGTCGCTCGGCCAGCACGTGACGGCCTCGGTGGTGAAGGCGATTTTCGTCGTCATCCTGATGGACGGGCTTTTTGCGATGTTCTATGCAGCAATCAACTTCTAGTATGGCGGGCAGGGTGGACGAGCAGCCGATCGAAAGCGAAGGACGGGGCAGGGATGTCGTGCTTTCGGCGCGCGACGTCACCGTCGCCTTTGGCTCCAAGGTGGTGCTCGACAAACTGAATCTCGATATTTATCGCGGTGAGATCCTCGGCTTCGTCGGTGCTTCGGGCACCGGCAAATCGGTGCTGATGCGAACGGTGCTGCGGCTGCTGCCGCGCCGCTCCGGCACGATCAAGATCCTGGGCCAGGACTTCGACGAGCTCAACGAGCCGCAGCGTAACGCGCTCGACATGCGGCTCGGCGTGCTCTTCCAGCAGGGCGCATTGTTTTCGTCGCTGACTGTCAAGGAAAACATCCAGGTGCCGATGCGCGAATATCTCGATCTGCCGCACTCGCTAATGGATGAGCTGGCGCATCTGAAGATTCGCATGGTGGGGCTCGCGGCCGATGCCGCCGACAAATACCCGTCCGAACTCTCAGGGGGCATGATCAAGCGCGCAGCTCTTGCCCGCGCGCTGGCGCTCGATCCGGAGCTCGTCTTCCTGGACGAGCCGACCTCCGGTCTCGACCCTATCGGTGCAGCCGAATTCGACGAACTGATCGCCAACCTGCGCGATAGTCTCGGACTGACCGTCTATATGGTGACGCACGATCTCGACAGCCTGTTTTCGGTTTGTGACCGTATTGCCGTGCTCGGAAAGAAGCGAGTAATGGTGGAAGGCACGATCGACGACATGCTGGCCTATGACGATCCGTGGGTGCAGGCCTATTTTAGAGGTAAGCGAGCACGGTCGATCGTGCCGCAGGACAATGGCGCGCGGCACGGCAACGGCAGCGGCGGGAAGTGACCGGATAGATGGAAACCAAAGCCAATTATACGATTGTCGGTTTTTTCACGGTGTTGGTGATCGCGGCCGCCTTCGGCTTCGTCTACTGGATGGCCGAATATGGCCGTGGCGGCCCGATGACGGAGCTGATCGTACGTATTCCCGGCTCGGCGAACGGACTCAGCGTCGGCTCGCCGGTACGCTTCAACGGCATCCAGGTGGGCTCGGTGCAGACGCTGTCGATCGATGCCGACGATCCGCAATATTCGCTGGCCTTCACCCAGGTGCGCACGGACGCACCGATCTACCCTTCCACCAAGGCCGCGCTTGAAATTCAGGGCCTGACGGGGGCCGCCTATATCGAGCTGTCGGGCGGCCGCAAGGGTGAGGAGAGTATCCTTAAACATGCGATCGAAAACGGCAAACGCGCCGTTATCGTCGCCGACCAGTCGAGCGTCACCAATCTCCTGGCGACCGCCGATAAGATCCTTGATCGCGCCAATGACGCGGTTGGCGAACTTCAGGGTTTCATCGAAGATTCGCGTGCTCCGCTGACCCAGACGTTCAAGAATGCCGAAACCTTCTCGGATGCGCTGGCCAAGAATTCCGGCAATATCGACGCCTTCCTGCAGAGCGTCGGTGAGCTCTCCAACACGGTGAAGGCGGTTTCCGGGCGTGTCGATTCGACGCTTCAGGCCGTGGAATCGCTGGTCAGGGCCGTCGACGCGCAGAAGGTCGACAATATCGTCTCCAATGCCGAGAAGATCACCGCCAATGTCGCCGATGCCTCAGGCGATCTCAAGGGCGCGATCAAGAAGTTCGACGAGACGGCCACCACCTTCAACGATTTCGGCAAGCAGGCGCAGGCAACGCTCGACCGCGTCGATACGCTCGTCGCGCAGATCGACCCGGCGAAGATCAAGGGTTCGGTCGACGATATTTCGCAAGCCACAAAGGATGCGCGTGCGGCAGTCGCCTCGATCCGCGACGTCGCCAATACGGTTTCGCTGCGCCAGAAAGATATCGACCAGACGATCCAGGACGTGTCGCAGCTTGCCAACAAGCTGAATTCGGCTTCGACACGCATCGACGGCATTCTCATCAAGGTCGATGCGCTGCTTGGAACCGACAACACGCAATCGCTGTTCGCCGAGGCGCGCGATACGCTGGAATCCTTCAAGAAGGTGGCCGATAATCTGAACTCGCGAATCGGTCCGATCGCCGATAATCTTCAGAAATTCTCGAGCGGCGGCTTGCGCGACGTGCAGACCCTCATCAACGACATGCGCGGAACCGTGAGCAATCTCAACGATACGATCAGCAACTTCGACCGCAATCCGCAACGCCTGATCTTCGGCGGGGACACGGTCAAACAGTACGACGGCCGGACGCGGCGTTAACAGGGAAAGTCAGGGGTAGCCCAGTATGGTCGCATCGCATCTGTTGTCGCGCCGTTCGTGGATCAGGGGAACGGCGATCGCGCTGCCGCTGACTGCGTTGATCCTGTCGGGCTGTGGCACTTCAGCCAAGAACGATACCTATGATCTCTCTGCGGCCGTCGATGGCGATGGACCTGCTGCCAAATCCCGCCAGATCCTGATTGCCGGCCCGACGGCACTCAGATCGCTCGACAGCGATCAGATCGTTATCCGCGTCTCGCCGTCGGAAATCCAGTATCTGTCGCGGGCGCAGTGGGGCGACAAGCTGCCGCGCATCGTGCAATCGAAACTGGTCGAGGCATTTGAGAATTCGGGAAAGCTCGGCGGCGTCGGCATGCCGGGGCAGGGGCTGGCGATCGATTACCAGATCGTCACCGATATCCGCGCATTCGAAATCGACGCCTCGAGCGGCAACCAGGCGGTGGTCGAAATCTCTGCCAAGCTTCTCAACGACCGAAACGGCTCGGTACGCGCCCAGAAGGTGTTCCGCGCCATGACGCCGGCCGGCGGCGACAACGTTGGCTTCGTCAAGGGTCTCGACCGCGCCTTTTCGACGGTGGTGTCGGAGATCGTCGGCTGGACGCTGCGCGCAATCTGAGATTGCGTTTTCGCAGGTGCAGCTTGGAAATCAAAGGTTGCCGATACGGAAAAAATTTGGCGCCACGAGGTTGAGGCGTTCATCGTATTAAATTTATTCATGAATTTGTGGAAAGCGTCGTGTTAGCGCTGTCAGGAGGCATGCTGCATGGTGGTCGCACGAGTATTCGGAAAGTCGTCATCTGAAGCGGTTCAGCGAGAAAAGGAACGGCTGGCAGCCTTGCAGCAACTCGATCTGCTCGACACGCCCAAGGACGAAGGCTTCGAGCGAATCGTCCGCCTTATAAAGCAGGTATTTTCCGTCGACATCGGCATCGTGTCGCTGATCGATGCGCACCGGCAATGGTACAAGGCCTGTTCCGGCATGTCGGGCGACGAGGTCTCGCTCAAAGACACATTCTGCCGCTACGTGGTGGATTGTGACGAGCCTGTCATCGTTCCTGATGCCAGCAAGAATCTGCGCTTTGCAACGCATCCTGCGGTCACCGGCGCGGACCATATCCGCTTTTATGCCGGCGTTCCGCTCAGAACGAAGGCCGGCCACATGATTGGAACCGTGTGCGCCATCGATCGCCGGCCCAGATCGTTCGGCAGCAAAGATCTTTGTATTCTCGAAGAATTGGCGGGAGCAGCGATGGACCGCCTCGAACTCATGCAGTCTGCCGCTACCGACAGCCTGACCGAGGCCATGACGCGGCGAGCCTTCAAGCAGGAAGCCGATCAGCTGATTTCCCTCGCCCTGCGGCATCAGCATGACCTGTCCTGCATCGTTTTCGACATCGATCATTTCAAGAAGGTGAACGATGGGTACGGGCATGCCGCAGGTGACGCGGTTCTCAAGTCGGTCGCATCTATCTGCAGGGCGACCCTTCGCGCCGGTGATTTGTTCGGCCGTATCGGGGGTGAGGAATTTGCCGTCGTTCTGCCGCATGTCGATCGGGAGAGAGCGGCCGCCGTCGCCGAAAAACTCAGAGCCGCCATCGCCTCGCAGGTCATTTTCGGCGATCACGGCTCGCTGACCGTCACGGCAAGCCTCGGAACTTCGGCGCTATCTATCGTCAGCAGAGACATCGAAACACTGCTCGCTCAAGCGGATGCGGCGATGTATCAGGCAAAACAGGGCGGGCGCAATCGCTGCGTCTCATGGAGTTCCATTCACGCCGATCACGCCATTGGCGCGCGGCGGCGCGTGCTGAAGGCAGGTTCGATCCTATTTAACGACCGGCGCTCGACTATCGACTGCACCGTCAAATCGATCGGCGCGGAGAGCGCAGGCATTTCGGTTTCGAATACGGCGGGCATCCCCTCGGAATTCACTCTTGCCATCAAGGGCGAAGGTTTCGAAACCAATTGCCGAGTGATCGCGCAAGACCGGCAAAACCTGGAAGTGGCTTTTCGGTAGCAAAACGTGTCGCCATCCTTCAACGTCGCATGCCGGTTACTTCGTCGGCTGCGCATCCGTCATCGTCGCTGCAGGCTGGCTGCCTGGCGTGGTGGAGGCGGTGGCGGTGGGCGATGACGGCAGCGTGCTGTCGAGGAGGCTCGCCATCTTGTCGTCGCGCAGGCTTGCAGTCTTTTCACCCATGACGACGCCGACGACGCGGCGGCCATCTTTCAGCGCCGAGGTCACGACATTGTAGCCTGAGGCATCGGTATAGCCCGTTTTGATGCCATCGACGCCGTCATAGCGGTACATCAGATTGTTGTGGCCGCGCAGTTTCATGCCCCGGAACTTAAAGCCGCGCATGGAGAAGAGCTTGAACTCCTCGGGGAAGTCCCGCATCAGCGAGGCGCCCAGGGTCGCCATATCACGCGCCGTGGTGACCTGCTCCGGATCAGGCAGGCCCGAAGGGTTCTTGAAAACCGTGTCGTTCATGCCGAGTTGGTGCGCCTTGTCGGTCATCGTTCTGGCGAAGGTCTGTTCGGAGCCGCTGAGATGTTCGGCGATCGCCACGGCAGAATCGTTGGCGGACAATACCACGATGCTTTCGACAGCTTCACGCAGCGTCACCTGGCGGCCGGCGCCAATAGCGAGTTTGAAGGGTTCCTTGCTCTCGGCATTTTCCGACATGGTGAGCTTCTGGTCCCAGCTGAGACGTCCCTCGTGCAGCGCCTCAAAGGCGAGATAAAGCGTCATCATCTTGGTCAGCGACGCGGGATAGTTGAGATCGTCCTGGTTGGAGGCTTCAAGGACCTGACCGGATTGCGCATCAATCACAAAGCTTGCCTGACCGGCCTCAGCCGGAATGAAAGCGCCCATCAGCAGGGTGGACGAAAGCGCGATGGCAAGAAGCCGGGATGTCGTCGTGGTCATCGGTGTTGCTGTCTCTTTTGTTACGCGGCCGAGGAGCCGTTGGCTTTAACGCAAGCGGATCGAAAAAGTTTGTGACGGAATGAAGGAAGGGGGCAATAAAAAAGGCCTATCCACAGATGATGCCCTTTGTCTCGGCCCCCGGATATATGACGACTGGGGCAAAGGCCGATCATGGTCGATACGGCTGCGAGGGATGTACCTGAGATTGATTAAGTTTTGGTCGTCACGTTTAGGACCGAGCGCTTGCTTCCGATTTGATGTCAGGTGTTGTGGCCAGAGCTTTGTGAAAAGCAAATGCCGACGGCGGGGCGGACCTTCACCGTCGCGTCGCCGGCATCGAAACCATCAAGCGTTTCATTGTGGTGGGCGATGATCGCGGAGAAGGTGAGGGTCGCCGTGTCACCGGTTGTGTGGCCGTCGGCAACCAGGGTCACGTCATAGCCGAGCGAAACGGCCCGCCTGACGGTCGTGTCGACGCAGAATTGCGACATGCAGCCGCCGACTATGAGGTGTGTAATTGAACGTTCTTGCAAGCGGTCGGCAAGATCGGTCCCGAAGAAGGAGTCGGCGCTTTTCTTGCGCACGACGATCTCACCTTTTTGCGGCGCAATCTCCCGGCGCAGCGCCCATCCCGGCGTGCCCACGGCCAATCGATGACCGCTGTCGCCATCATGCTGCACCAGCACGACCGGCACGCCGGCCTGTCGCGCTTTTTCCTTGAGCAACGCCAGCCGAGCAACGGTCTCATCAAGTGCGGAATCGACCTCGGGCTGGCGCTCCGGCGTTGCCTTTCCGGAGAGAATTGCATTCTGTACGTCGATAATCAGGAGGGCCTTGGTCATCTTGTTCGCGGTTCCAGGCTGGGGAGAAGATCATACCCCCGGCATCAGTGAAAGCCGCCTGACACATGTTCAGGCGGCTTCATTTCCACGATATCGGCCAGACTCTATCTCAGCCTGCCCGCTGCGTGGGCGAGCATGGTGTAAACCTTGCCCGTATCCGACGTCAGATAGGACTGTGTGACTGTCTGGTTCGGGTCGGTTCGGGCGACGTCGGCGAGCAGCTTTTCGAAATCGCCGATATAGCGGTCGACGGCGGTGCGGAATTCCGGTTCGCGGTCGTATTTGCGCTTGATCTCGTCGAAGGTCTGCTGGCCCTTCAGCGTGTAGAGGCGGCGAGTGAAGACGTCGCGTTCGCCGCGCTGGTAGCGGCGCCAGAGATCGACCGAGGCATCGTGATCGATGGCGCGGGCGATATCGACGGAGAGCGAATTCAGCGATTCCACGACATGGCGCGGATTGCGGCTGTCGTTGCTGCGTGCGGCCGGTGCGGCGGTTTCCGCCGAGCGGGCGGGAGCACGGGCCGGCGCTTGGTCCGCGGCCTCTTCACGGGATGCGCCTCGCAGAAGATCGCTAATCCAGCCTCCGCTTTCCCGGGCCGGTTCCTGGCGGCCCAATTCCTGGCGAGTGGGGGCTGGCTGCTGAGCGGCCCGCTGAGGAGCGGCGGCCGAAGCGGACGGCGTAATCGTTCCGCGCAGACCTGCCGCTTCGATCGGCGCAGGCGCTGCCGGCTGCGGCGGCTGGGCTGCGATCGGCTGAGCCGGGCGCGGAGCCGGCTGCGCCTGGGCAAGCGAGCGGGCGGCGGGTTCGGAGATTTCGAGCTGCTGGCTGGAGCGGCCGACAAGCTGCGAGATATCCTGCAGGGCCTTGATCTGTTCGGCGACGGCGCGGCGCATGGCCGAGGCGCTTTCCTTGGCTTCCTCGGGCAGGTCGAAGGCGCCGCGCTTCAGTTCGGCGCGGGTGGCGTCGAGCTCGTTGCGGATGTCGGCAGCGGAGCGGCGGATGTCCTCGGTAGCGCCGGAGAAGCGGCCGACGGCATCTTCAATCGCCTCGCGCAGCGATTCCCGCATGTGCTGGGCAGCACCATCGGAGGCGCGGCCGGCTTCGCCGAGCATGCGCTCGACTTCCGACAAGGAGGCGGTGAGGCCGCCGCGAATGCGATTGGAGAGATCGCCGGAACGGCGTTCGACATTGGCGAAGGTGCTGTCGATCGTCGTATTGGCCTCGTCGCCGGCGCGGGTGATCGCCTCGCGCATCGTCTCGGCGGCCTCCTGAGCGCGCTTCTCGGTTTCCGTCAGAACGCGGCCAATATCGGCAAAGGAAGATTGTACGCCCTGGCGCAGGTTGCCGGTGACCTGGTTGGAGCGTTGCTCGGCCCGCTCGAACACGGTTTCGATCATGTCGCCGAGGCCGCGCATGGTCTTTTCGATCTCATCGGAGCGCTGGACCAGGCTGACGGAGAGGGCCTGCAGCGCGCCTTCACGCTCCTCGAGCGTCGAGGCGAGGTTGGACTGGGCGGCACCCAGAAGCTGCGAGGCCTGGGTCAGAACCTTGGAATGTTCGTCGAAGCGGCCGATGATGCTGCCGACCTGGGCCAGCGTCTGGCCAGAGATGTCGGAGAGGCGGTCGACCTTGCCTTCGAGAAGCCTGGTCGAGGCGTTGACCATTTCAGCCGCCTTGGTGGCGGAGTCGGCAAAGCGGGTCGTGGTTTCGCCGAGACGCCCGTCGACGCTCGTCAACTGTTCGGCGGCGCGGTTCATCATCATCGCCATCGCCGCGCTGCTTTCCGACATGCGCTGAACCAGGCCGTTGACGTTGCCGACCAGGCTATTCTCGATGGCGCTGACGGCGTTGGCGACATTCTCGGTGCGGGCGGCAACGGCGCTGGCGAGCGCTTCGTTCTCGGCGCGCAGACGGTCAGCGCTGAGATTGGCTGCGGCGGTAATGCGGGCAGCCGCCTGCTCGCCGGCATCGGTGTAGCGATCGATGATCGGGCGGGCGGTTTCGTCAAGGATGCGGGTCAATTCGACAGAGCGGCCTGACAGCATCGAATTGAGGTCGCGGGTGCGTTCCTCAAGCGTCGAGCGGATCGAGTTGCCGCGCGCTTCGAGCGCCCGGTCGACGTCGGAGAGAGAGGTGTCGATCTCGCGGGCGCGCTCCTCGAGATTGGAGCGGATGGCGCTGCTGCGCGCTTCGAGCGCCCGCTCGACATCCGCCATGGTGGCGGAAATCTCGCTGCCGGCCCCCGACAGCGTCTTGCGGATGGCATTGCCGCGCGCCTCGAGAGACTGGCCGGCGTCCGACAGGGCCCTGGAAATGGCATTGACCTGCGTGCCGACAACGGTCTCCGCCTCGGCGACCTTGTTGACGATGGCATTGCCGGCTTCCGAGAAGGTCTGGGCGACGGCAGCGGCCTGGGTTGCCAGGCGGTTCTGAGCTTCGGCAACCCGCGTGACGATCTGCGAAGAGCGCTCATCCATGGTGCGGGTGAATTCGTCGCTTTTCGCATTGAGATCCTCGGCGAACTGCTGGCCGGTCTTGCCGAGCAGTTCCGTCGTTCTCGTCGCTTCGCCTTCCATTCCCTGGGCTGCTTCGGCCACCGCGCTGCGAAGCGTCGAGGCGAGGCCGGCGGCCTTGCCCTCGATGGTGCGGTTGACGGCGTCGAGGCCGACGGTCAATGCGCGATCCATAGTGGAGAGGCGTTCCTCGATGCGTGCGTTGCCGCGGTCCAGGGTTTCGCCGAGACTTGTCGTGCGGCGCTCGATGGCGCCTGCAAGCGTGATCGTGCGGCTGTCCAACGTCTCGGCGAGATTGGCGGTGCGGCTGTCGATTGCCTGTGTAAGATTGGAAGCGCTGCCTTCGAGCGTCGCCGAGATGCGTCGGGTGGCGTCGTCACCGAGCGCGCCGAGGCGGGAAATGCCGTCGGCAAGCACGCCGGAGAGCTGGCTGCTGGCGGCTTCGACCTTTTCGGCAACGCCGCCGACGCCGTCGCGGATGCGGGTCTCGATCGCCGTAAGGCCGGCCTCCATACGAGAACCGGTTTCTTCAAGACGTCCCGCAAGGTTCTCAACCGACTGGTCGAGATGGGCGGAAAGGTCTTGGGCGGAGCTCGAAATCGTGTTCGCCGCCTCCTGGAAGCGGCCGGCGATCTGGCCGGCGCCGGCGCGCATGCGATCTTCCAATGTCTGGGCGCCGGCATCGATCGCCTGGCGGATCGAGGCTTCACGGTCTTCCAGCGACATTTCGAGCATGCTGACGCTCGTCGCCACTGAAGTGCCGATGCTGGTCGCCTGTTCAGTGAGCGTATCGCTGATCTGCGCATGCGCCTGGCTCAGCGACAGCTCGATGGCATTGCCGCGATCCTCAAGCGTCGTGCGGATGCGCTCATGGGCGGAAGCGAGCCCGCCTTCGATGCGCGCCGCGGCCTCCTCGGCCAGGCTCCCGAGCCGCGCATGGGCATCGCTGAGGCGGCCTTCGATGCGGCCGGTCAAGCCGCCGACGAGATCTTCAAAGCGAGCACCGCCCGCATCGAGAACCCCCGAAATCACCGCACTGTGCTCGGAGAGCGCGGATTCAAGCCGCCGCTGATTATCGGCATAGGCGTTATGGATGGCGTCCGTCTTGTCGGCAAAGGCGCCGGCGACGCGGGCCTCGGCGCTGGTGACAGCCTCCATGATTGCATTGCTGCGGGCTTCGAGGGCGCTGTCGAATCGGCTCTGGTTGTCATCGAGTGAAATAGCGAGCGCCATGGTCTTTTCGTCGAGCGCATCGGTGAGCCGATCATGGCTTGCCGTTACGGCACCGACGAGCGCGGCTGCGCGGTGTCCCAGGGCTTCCTCGAGGCGGATCTGCCCTTCGCTTAGCGAGGCGGCCAGCGCGCTGGCCTTCTGGTCGAGCACGCCATTCAGGCGTTCATGTGTGCCGGAGACCGCATTGGTGATCGCATCGGCGCCGGATGTCAACGTCTCCTCGAGACGGCTCTGGCTCTCGTTCAGCGAAATGGCAAGGGCCATCGCCCGATCGTCGAGCGTCTCGGACAGGCGGTCATGGGTGGCGGAAACTGCATTGAGGAAGGATTCCGAGCGGCTCTCCAGCGTGTCCTGCAGACGGCTCTGGCCTTCGTTCAAGGAGGCGGTAAGTGCCGATGCCTTCTCCTCGAGGGTCGCGGCGATACGCTCATGCGTACCGGAGACGGCCTTGAGGAAAGCCTCGGAACGGGATTCCAGCGTGTCTTCGATCCGCGTCTGGTTCTCGTTGAGAGAGATTGCGAGCGCCATCGCCTTCTCGTCCAGCGTTTCCGACAGGCGGTCATGCGTGCCTGAAACGGCATTCAGCAGCGCCGCCGACCGGGTCTGCAGCGTGTCCTCGATGCGAGCCTGGCCTTCGGTCAGTGAGATGGCAAGCGCCATCGCCTTTTCATCGAGGGTCTCCGAGAGACGCTCATGAGTGCCGGATACGGCATTCAGCAGGGCAGCGGAGCGGGTTTCGAGCGTATCTTCGATGCGTGCCTGAGTTTCGTTCAGCGAGTTGGCAAAAGCTGCCGCCTTACCTTGCAGCGTCTCGGCAAACCGGTCGTGCGTGCCGGAGACGGCGTTCAACAGGCCTGCGGAACCATTTTCGAGCGTTTCCTCGATGCGGGCCTGGCTCTCGTTCAAGGAAATAGCAAGCGCCATCGCCTTTTCATCAAGGGTCTCGGCAAGCCGGTCGCTCGTGCCGGACACGCTGTTCAACAAGGCTTCGGCGCGGGTTCCGAGCGCGTCCTCGATGCGGGCATGGCGCTCGTCGAGCGAGGTCGTCAGGGCCGCAGCCTTGGTATCCAATGTTTCCGACAGCCGATCATGCGTGCCTGAGACGGCGTTGAGGAAGGCTGCGGAACGGGTCTCCAGCGTGTCTTCGATGCGGCTCTGGCTCTCGTTCAAAGAGATGGCGAGCGCCATTGCCTTTTCGTCGAGCGTTTCGGAGAGGCGGTCATGCGTGCCGGAAACGGCGTTAAGCAGCGCCTCGGAGCGGGTTTCGAGCGTATCCTCAATGCGGGCCTGGCTCTCGTTCAAAGAGATGGCGAGCGCCATCGCCTTTTCGTCGAGCGTTTCCGCAAGACGGTCATGGGTGCCGGAAACCGCGTTGATAATGGCGTCGGAGCGGGTCGTCAGCGCTTCCTCGAAGCGGCCGTGATGGGTTGTCAACGCATCGATCAGCGCTCCGCCGCGCTCCGCCATGACGCTGTCGATACGCTCATGGGCTGTGCCAACCGCGTCCCGGATTTCTGCTGCGCGCGCTGTCAATACGCTGGTGAGTTCCTCGGCGCGGCCGCCGAAGGCCGTCGTGACCTGCTCGGTGCCGGCGGCAACGGCGGCGGTCAAGTCGGCAGTGGTTGTGCGCAGCGTATCGCGGAATTCGGCTGAGCGGGCCTGAAGATTGTTGTGCAGGTCGGAGGTACCGGATGCCAGCGCCAGCGCGATGTCCGAGGTGGCGCTCTGCAGCGCCGAGGTCAGCTCGCCGGTGCGGCTGGTGAGTGCGGTGGTGATTTCTTCGGTGCGGCTATTGAGCGTGCTCTCCAGCACTTCATGGCCGGTTGCGAGCGCCGTCGCAAGCGCCAGCGACTGGTCGGTCATCGACGAGCCGAGCCGGTCGATACTGGAGCTCAAAATGCCCTCGATCGAATCCGAACCGCCGGTCAGCGTTTCGTTGATGCGGGCAAGGCTCTCCATCAGCTTGGTGTCGAGCGACCCGGTGCGCTTGTCGAAAGCGCTGGTGAATTCGGCAACACGCTCATCGAAGGCGGTCGACAGCTGGGCAACGGTCGTCTGCAGGCGCTCTTCGAAGAAGCCGGAGCGCAGATCAAGATCCATGACGGCGTCATCGGCGGTGCTCTGCAGGCTCTGGCGGAAGCTTGCGCCCTTCTCATCGAGCGCGCTGTTCAGCTTCGAGAGCACGTCGTCGAGCGTGCCGCTGATGGTGCGTTCGCCCGATGTCAGGCTCTCGTTGATCTCGCGGGTGCGGGCGATCAGGATTTCATTGAGCTGATGCGTGCGCTCGTTTAGCGCCGCGTTCAGCTTCTCGGTGCTGCTGTCCATGGTCGACGCGCGCGTCTCGAACTGGCTGAGCAGTTTTTCGCCGTGTTCATTGAGGTTGACGGAGAGCGCCTCGAGGCGGTTGTCGAATTCGGTGGCGAGCGCAAAACCGGAGGCGTTGAGGGTCTGGAGCAGGCTGTCGGTCTTGGCGGCGAGCAGGCTGCCCATCGACTGCAGGGCGCTGTCCGATTTTTCCAGGATCGTCGCTGCGCGCGTGTCGATCAGCGAGGCGAAGGCTTCGCCCGACGTGGCGAGCCGCACGGCGATTTCTTCGGTCGCCAGCGACAGTTCTTCCTTCAGCTGGTCGTGGACGCTGCCGATCGAGGTGCGGATGCGGTCGGCATGGTTGACGATCGCCTCCCGCTCCGAACCGAGTTCATGGACGAGGCCGCGCACGCGCAACTCGTTGTCCGCATAGGAGCGTTCCAGCGCGTTGACCTCGGAATGGACCAGCGTTTCCAGCTCGGAAGCGCGCGCGATGGTGCGCTCGATGCCTTCGTTCATGGCCGAGACCTCGCGACGCACTGCCTGGCCAACGGTCATGATGCGTTCGGAGGCAATGGTTTCCGGCTCCGCCAGGCGCAATGCCACCTCTGCCATGGAGCGGGCGGCGTTGCGCATGTCCTGAGCTCGGGAGATCATGGTGGCGAAAGCATAGAACATCATCACCGGAATGATGATGCCGACGAGGCCGGCAATAACGCCGGGTAGGGCAACCAGATCGGCGATCGAGCGGATCTGCCAGATCTGCGGCGCATAAATCAGCGACATCAGGCCGAGGCCCGCCATGACCCAAAGCACGGAAAACAAGGTAGCGGTGCGCACTGCCGAGCGGCTGGAGGCGCCGTCGAAGGATTTTAGGATCGAGGCGGGCGTATTGCGGCTGGCATCATTGGCGGGCGCGAAGGCCGGCGCTCGGGAGGCCTGCTCGGCCCCGGCGCCGCGGCGGTTGCGGCGCTGCGCTTCTTCCTGGGCCTGCTGATTGCGCGCATTCGATGGATCAGACACATTTCCCTCCGGCGCCTGAGGCGCGTCGCCGCGGCGAGACGGCACGTTATCCTTGCCGAAGTCGATCTGGAGCGCCTCGTCCAACGCCTTGAACGCCTTGTCCTCGATCGACTCATTGTATTTGTTATTCGCCATTCGATTACGCCTCGTTACTGTCGGCCGGCCCGGTAGTGCATCCCCGGTTTCCGCCTGCCCGGGAACAACTTTGCCGTTACGGCTCTCCATCCCAATCGCGGACGGATAAGCATGTCATTTCAGAGTAGATAGCCGCTTTTTCAAACGGAAGGTATCAAAACACTACCATTATCCACTCACTCGGCAAAGGCGCGTACCATAAACCCGCTCCACCAGTATCGTAGTGACACATCTGGGCTCAGCACACAATTAATGAAGGCTTGCGATTCATGACGTGTTAACTTGTTGTTAACACCTTTGAATCCGAAGCCCTGCTTAAAAACCAATAATTTAGGGATGTTTAACGGATGTTAACCATACGGTGAGATTTCGGTGCCCGATGTGCCGGAATTTAACGCGATGGCCACCCTCCTGACGCAGAACTGTAGCAAGTGCGGACGATGTGAGACGGGAGACGTGGCAAATGGCAGGCCAGCTGGCAGCATTGAAAATCGTATTCGAGGCGCCTGATAATGGACAAGGGCCGTGTCCCTCGAAGGTACGGCCGATCGATCTCGTCCATCTCGCGAAACAGACAATGGGCGACAAGTCTCTGGAAATCGAAGTCCTTCAGATGTTTGCGCGCCAAGCGCGGGCGTGCCTCCAGGATATGGCGAGCGGCGAAACCCTGCGTGTCGGCGCGGCTGCGCACCGGCTGAAAGGTGCGGCGAGTTCGGTCGGCGCATTCCGCGTTTCGCAGACGGCTGAGGTCGTCGAGGAAACCGGCGGCGATGCCGGCGCAATGGCGGCGCTCGGCGCTGCCGTCCTCGACGCCGAGAATTTCATTCTCAAGCTCTGCCGCGGCTGACCTCCAACTCTTCTTTCGTTGATCGAACGGGGCCCGTTGTTTCATTGCGGAACCACGGGTCTTTTTGCGACGTCCCAGATGACGCTTTGAAGACGGCGGTCGAAGGCCCGATCTGCGAGGTTAGGGCGGATTTCCGAATGTTGACTGACGCGTCGATTTGTCGGAAGAAACTCCGCCCACCCATTTGAAGACCGGAAATAGTCCTGATGCCCAAACTTACCATCGTCGCCTTCGACGGTACGCGCTTCGACCTCGACGTCGACCAAGGCTCCACCGTGATGGAGAATGCCGTGCGCAACTCGGTGCCCGGCATCGAGGCAGAATGCGGCGGTGCTTGCGCCTGCGCCACCTGTCACGTCTATGTTGACGAGGAATGGACGGAGAAGGTCGGCCAGCCGGAAGCGATGGAAGAGGATATGCTCGACTTCGCCTTCGACGTACGCCCGACCTCGCGGCTCTCCTGCCAGATCCGGATGAAGGCGGCCTATGACGGGCTTGTCGTGCACGTGCCCGAACGCCAGGCCTGAGATATCGCTGCCAGCACATTGTCCCGAAAATCGGAGTCCGATCTTCGAGGCGAATATCCGCCAATCATAACCACAAAAAAGACGCCTCGCGCGCTGGTGCGAGCGAGGCGAGGCGGGCGCATTACCAACGGATGAGGGAGGAACATCCGCGGCTTCGGAACGCGCCAGGAGAACCCAGCGAGGAAAGTCCAGATGCCGTACCTGAACTTTCGAATGTGTTCATATTAACGCGTTCCGGTTGAGTCTGCCAGGATGAAAAATGACCATTAAAACGCTGGAGAAGGCGTAAGTTTCGCACAAGTTTCGTTGCGCAGCTAAGTTTTTCTGCTCGTCACCAGCTCGAAAAAGCCTTATTTTCCGCCGGCTCGACCGTTGATTCGATTTTTCAGCAATCTCAGCATGCGCTTCTGGAAGTTGACCGCCTCAACCCGATCGAATCGCGCCTGCAGCCGATCGTGCTCCTCTATGCCGCGAGTTGATTCGTTGGAGACGAGCTCCTGCATGGCCTCGCAACTGCGCTGCTGCGGCAATGCGCCGATGGCGCGCTCCATGGCGCGGGCCTGATCTCTGGCGATCTCGGCATGACGCTCCTCGTGGCGCTTGATGTCACTCGACAATGCGTCCCATATCATCGACAGCTCCTTGCTGGCGCCTCTGCGGCTGTTCCAGCGCGGCAGGATGATCTGGGTGTGAACCGTGACCTTGACATTGCCGACGCGGCATCGGCCGTCATCCTGGATATAGGTGGCCTCGCCGCCGAAGCGAATCTTGGTGGCGCCGGGATGGCGTGCCGACGAACCGCTCGCCGTCGGGCCGCGGCGGCTGAGTTCCCGGTCTAGCTCATCGGCGGTTTTGCCGCGGATGTCGAAATAGGAATAACTTTTCGATGCGATCACTTCAGCTGCCGCTGGACTGCTGAGGGAAAGAGCAATGGAAAAGGCGACAGGAAGGCACATATAACGCATTGCAAGCGGCATTCTGAACGCAACCCATGTTGAAATCGGCAGGAGCTTGGGGCATAGCCACCGTAAGCGCAATATCGGATGGCGGCTTTTTTCGTCATCAATAGGACAAGTCTGGTGACAGGGCTCGAAGGCAGTTTCTGGCGTGTCGGCCATGGCCGGGAAATTGAACTCGGCCGTCGTTCGGCGATCATGGCGATCATCAATGTGACGCCGGACTCCTTCTCCGACGGCGGACGTTTTGAAACCCTCGATGCCGCCGTCGAACACGCATTGCAGGCGGTCAGCGACGGTGCTGCGATCGTCGATATCGGTGGCGAATCGACTCGGCCGGGTGCGGCGTCGGTCAGCCCTTCGGAAGAGCAGGCGCGGGTGTTGCCCGTGATCGAGACGCTGCGCCGTCGTACCGAGGCGCTGATCTCGATCGATACGTACCGTGCCGAGACGGCGCGGCTGGCGGTCGGCGCCGGCGCCCATATTGTCAACGACGTCTTCGGACTGCAGAAAGATGCAGGTATCGCGGATGTGGCCGCGGCCACCGGGGCGGGGCTCTGCATCATGCATACCGGCCGCGACAGGGTCAAACTTGCCGATGTGATTGCCGACCAAGCGTATTTCCTCGAACGGTCGCTGGCGATCGCCGCCGCGGCCGGAGTCACCAGCGACCGGATCGTGCTCGATCCGGGATTCGGCTTCGCCAAGGAGACGGCGGAGGAAAACCTGGAGCTGATGGCGCGGTTTTCCGAACTGTCGCGCTTCGGTCTGCCGCTGCTTGCCGGCACGTCACGCAAGCGCTTCCTCGGCGCGGTGACGGGGCGCGAGGCGCCGGAGAGGGATGCAGCGACGGCCGCATCAAGCGCGCTGCTCAGGCTTCAAGGGGCTGCGGTTTTCCGGGTGCACAATGTCGCAATCAACAGGGATGCGCTTGCTATCGCCGATGCTATGCTCAATGCGCGCCAGGAATTCGAGAGGAAGCGGCCGACATGACCACCTACACGATCACGCTGCAGAACTGCGCCTTCTTCGCGCGCCACGGCGTGCATGACGAGGAGGAATTCCTCGGTCAGCGATTCTTCGTCGATGCCGAGCTCGATGTCGTCGCGGGCGAGGCGCTGGAAAGCGATTCGATCAACGACACCGTCAATTACGGCATTGCCTTTACGGTGATCGAGGAGATCGTCACCGGCAAGCGACGCTATCTCATCGAAGCCCTGGCGCTCGATATCGCCAAGGGCCTCTGTCAGACGTTCCCGCAGGTGCGGCGGGCGAAGATCACAGTGCGCAAGCCCAATGCGCCGGTGCCCGGCGTGCTCGATTTCGTGCAGGTGAGTGTTGAGCATTTTGCCTGAGGCTGCATCGCAATCGGCCACACTCGGCCTCGGCGGCAATATCGGCGATCCGGTAAAGGCGATGGCCACGGCGCTGCAGAGACTGGACGGGCGCGACGACTGTCGTGTCACCGCCGTGTCGCGGCTCTATCGCACGCCGCCGTGGGGTAAAACGGACCAATCGTTCTTCTTCAATGCCTGCGCTGCGGTCGAAACCCGGCTCCCTCCAGAGGCGTTGCTCGACGTTTGCCTGTCGATCGAGCGCGAGATGAAACGCGAGCGTATCGAGCGCTGGGGACCGCGTACGCTCGATATCGACGTGCTGACCTATGGCAATGTCGTCCAGCAGGCGCCGCGGCTGGAGTTGCCGCATCCCCGTATGACCGACCGCGGTTTCGTCCTGATGCCGCTTGCTGATATCGCCCCAGGCCTTCTCGTCAGGGGCCGGCCGGTCAGCGATTGGCTGCTCGAGGCCGACGTGACCGGCATCGAGGTCGCCGATGACAGCGGCGACTGGTGGCGGAGCGCCTGAAGCACGGATCCTAAAACGCGATACGGCGGGGAAACCCACCGCTTCAGGAAAATCCGTCATGCACCGTCTACTGGATGGAGCCGACGGCCATTTCGTCGACCTGACGAGTCAATGTCAGGCCGATAACCGGGATCATCTGGCTTTCGACCTTGACCGACACGGTGACGTTCATCGTCTTGTCGTCACGCACGCGGGCGATCATTGCGCCGTTCAGTTTGGCGCGGTTGATGCCGACCACGACGGTATCCTCGGTGACGGCGCCGGAGACAACGTCAAGACCCTTTCCGGCGGCGCCGTCGAGGAATTTGCCCTTGTAGGTGGAGCCAGACTGCGAGATGACGGCGGACATCGGCTGCTTGAAGACGCCGACGCGGCAGGTGCCGTCGAGCTTGATGCCGGCAGTGCCGTCGCCGGTGGGTTCACCGGTCAGATTGCAGGTGAATTTCGTGCCCTTGTACTTGCCGGCGACGATCTCGCCGGGGCCCTTCCACGAGCCGGTGACGGATTCGAAGAAGGCCTTGTCGCGTGTTGCGGCCGTGGCTGCCGGAGCGACGTCTGCGACAGGAGACAATGCCGCGGCGGCGAGGCCGCATAAGAAGAGAAACTGGCGCGAATACATGGATTTTCCTTGGCAAACACCACTCACGAACTGGTGCCAAGTTTTGCCGAAGAATGGTTAATCCTTCCTTTCGATTGTGCCGAAATGCGAGGGATTGGATTTCTGTCATGCCCCGCGGATTTTAGGATCCGGCGGCTACAGTGTTGAATCTACTTAACTTCGCCAACTTCACCCAAGGGAAGGAGAGAGCTGCGGAATCGCCTCGTCGGTTAAGGATTGTTGCCGCGCGGCGACATTGAAGGTGTGAGATCTCCGATAAAATCGCCGATTCCCGGTCGCTTTACCGCGCGAAAGGCAAGTGGACGACAAAGATCCATCGCCGCGATTCCGATGCGAGCAGTCATCAGACCGTTGATCACGCCCTCGCCGAGTCGGGCCGATAGCTTTGAGGCCAGCCCGTGACCGAGCACCTGCTGGACGAGACTGTCGCCGACAGCGATCGAGCCGGTGACGGCGAGGTGGGCCAGCACGTCACGCAGGAGGCGGAACATGCCGAGCGTGCCGGGGCGGCCTCCGTAGAGCTCGGCCATGGCGCGGATGAGTCGCAGGGACTCGTAGAGCACATAAAGCAGATCGACGATCGCGCGCGGGCTGACGGCGGTGACGATCGAGACACGCTTGGAGGCGTTGACGATGAGCGCCCGCGCTTTGCGGTCGAGTGGGGCCAGCAGCTCGCGTTCGGCCAGGGCGATCAGATGCGGGGGGTCGATGACCTCACCCTCGGTCGCCTTCAGCGTCGCGCGTCCCTTCGATGTCTCGGGATTGGCCGCAAGAAGCGTAGTGAGGCGCGCAACGACGGCGCGCGCTTTCGCCGGCCGCGTTTCGAGGATCGCTGCCTCTGCTTCCGCCTTGATCGCCTGAACAGCGGCAAGGCGCATCATGCCCGCGGTTTCGCGGATGACGAGGGCGAGAACGGCGAGAATGCCGATCGCCAGCACGCCAAGAGCTGCATAGCCCAGCCAGTCGGCGCGGGTGAAGAGATCGCGGATCAGCCGGTCGGTCCAGAGGCCGATGCCGAGCGACAGCAGGATCCCGAAGGCGCTTAGTGCGATCTGGCCGAAGGAGGGGTGCCGCTTGCGCGGTGTTGCCACCGGCACTGCGCTCGCATCCTTGTCCGGATTGATGAAGGGATCCTCCTCGTCGGGCGTCAAGACGATGTCGTCCGAGAAGCTTTCCGGTCTGCGCCGGCCTTGCTGTTGCCGACCATTGTCGCGCGGCACGGCAGCCTCATCCTCATAGGCGAAGGCGGCGGGTGGGCGGTGCGGCAAATCGGAGGGGGGCTTACTCATGCGAGACGGTCTCCGAACAGGAACTGCATGGCGCGGTCAAGGCGGATATGCGGCACCGAGAGCTTGATGCCGCCGCCGGTCTCCTCGAGATGGGGTGGGCGGAATCTGACGACGTTAACGTCGGGCAGGATATCGGCGGTCTCGCCGGAAGCGATGCGGTCGAACAGGCTTTCCGGATCCCGCGGCAGGTCTCCGGGGAAGATCGCGGTCTTTCTCTGGCCGTCGAATCGTTCGCCGGCAATGGTTTCGCCCTCCATCGGCGTGCCGACGATGACAGGCAGTTCATGGCCGTCGCGTTTGACCGATGCCTCGCGCGTGGCGCGTACGGAGGCGAGCGCCATCACGTCGATGCCGGCTCCGGCCATGCCGATGCGGGCGATGGCGCGATCGACGAGGCGGCGGGTCAGCGCATCGAGCCGATCATGGCTCTCATGATGGAGATGGTCGGCCTTGGTTGCGGCGACCAGCACACGGTCGATGCGGCGCCCCAGCAGCGACGAGAGCAGCGAATTGGTGCCCGGGCGGAAACAGGCGAGCACGTCGGTCAGCGCGCGCTCGAGATCCTGGACGGCTTCGGGGCCGCGGTTCATGGCCTGCAGCGCGTCGACGAGCACGATCTGGCGGTCGAGCCGGGCGAAATGCTCGCGGAAAAATGGTTTGACGACGACGGATTTATAGGCCTCGTAACGCCGCTCCATCATCGTCCAGAGCGAGCCGCGATCGGGACGTGTGCCCGGCGGCAGGACGAGCGGGGCGAAAGTCAGCGCCGGCGAGCCGTCGAGATCGCCGGGTAGAAGCAAGCGTCCGGGCGGCAAGGTGGATAGCGAGCGCTCGTCGGCCTTGCAGGCCTTGAGGTAATCCGCAAAGGCGGTGGCAAGCGCGCGGGCAGCCATCTCGTCGGCGCCGGCATTTAGTTCGGCGGCACGGGTCAGCGCCAACCATTGCCGCGACAGTTCGGAGCGCACGCCGATTTGCGCAAGCGCGATCGTTTCCTCGCTGAAGGTGCGGTAATCCTTGCCGAGCAGCGGCAGGTCGAGCAGCCATTCCCCTGGATAATCGACGATATCGATTGACAGCCGGCCGGGAGAGAACAGGCGGTTCCAGCCGCTGGCGCTCTGATAATCGAGCGTGATGCGCAGTTCGGAAATGGCGCGAGTGGAATCCGGCCAGACGCGATCCTTCACCAGCGCCCGGATATGATCCTCATATTGGAAACGGGGCACAGCGTCATCTGGCTGCGGCTCCAGCCGCACGGCTGAAACGCGCCCCGACTGCACCGGCTCGAACAGCGGCAGCCGGCCGCCATGCAGGAGATTGTGAACAAGCGAGGAGATGAAGACCGTCTTGCCGGAACGGGAGAGGCCGGTGACGCCGAGCCGCACGGTCGGATTGACGAGGCCGCTTGCCCTGTCGGCGAGATTATCAAACGCGATGCGCGCGTCGTCGGCGAGGGATGTCAGGCGTGGCGGCAAGGCGCAATTCCGGTTGATGACTGCCGGCAATATAGGAAGACTGCGCCCCCCGAAAAAGAAGCGCAGTGAAAGACTTCAGACGACGAGGAAATCGATAAGGCGCCAGCCGCTTGCGGAAGCGTCAAAATCGACAACGGCGAGGCCCGCCGTCGGAAAGCCGGCGGGAAGTGCGTTCACCATAGCCTCGTGGCCGATCAGCGCCTCAAGCGCCTGCTCGATCGTCGGGTTGTGGCCGATCAGCATGACGGCGGCCTTATCCTGCGCATCGACGATCTCGACATAGGTATCGACCGTGGCGTTGTAGAGCGCGTCGATGTAATTCACGTCCAGTGCCACACCCATCGCCCGATGGACGGCATCGGCGGTGTCGCGGCAGCGCAGCGCCGTCGAACTGATCAGAAGATCGGGACGGTAGCCCTTGTCGGCGGCTTTGTCGGCGATAACCTCGGCATCTCCGTAACCTTTTTCGTTGAGCGGCCGGTCGAAATCGCGCTGTCCGGGTTCTGCCCAGGCGGCCTCGGCATGACGCAGGAGATAGATGCGATTAGGCGGAGGCAGCGGTACGGTCATGGGCAAATCCAGGATCGGCGGGTCTTTTCAGTAGCGGTTGCGATCCTCCGCCGTCAACCGCCAGCCATGCCGCAACGGCCCAAAACGTGGCCGAAAACACGGCGTTTTGAAGACGAGACGAAAATTGCGGCCGCGAATAATCATGAGAAAATAGTCCGTTAGCTGAAAATTGTAACAGATTTAAAAATCTGTTTAGCTGTCGTATTTGGCTTGAATCGCGGCTAGCGCTTGGGATATACACCCCGCCAGATGAGATGTTCTTCAGGAGAATCGCGTTGAGTGAGAAGATCGATCTTAGCAATTACGTTCCCTCGGAAGAGGAAGAATTCATGAACGTAAACCAGCGTGCCTACTTCAGGGCAAAGCTGGTCGCCTGGAAAAACGATATCCTTAGAGAAGCGCGCGAAACACTCGACCATCTGGCCGAGGAAAGCGCAAACCATCCCGATCTCGCCGACAGGGCGTCGTCGGAAACCGACCGGGCGATCGAACTTCGCGCCCGCGACCGGCAGAGAAAATTGATCTCCAAGATTGACGCGGCGCTGCAGCGCATCGAGGACGGCACCTACGGCTATTGCGAGGAAACCGGCGAACCGATCGGTCTCAAGCGTCTCGACGCCCGCCCGATCGCGACGCTGTCGATCGAGGCGCAGGAGCGCCACGAACGTCGCGAAAAGGTCTACCGCGACGAATGACCATCCCCATGCAGAGATGAGACAAATTCAGCGCCGCGACCTAATCGCGGCGCTTTTTGTTGAGCCATCTCCCGTCGTGTCGAAGAGGAGGTTACGGGAAAGAGTCGGTCGCCAGAGCTTTCCAGATTGGTTCCCGCTCCGCCTGCGTGGGGAGATCGATTGTGACGAGGGTGCCATTCATGATCCGCCGTCGCATGATGTCGGCCCGGTCGGGCTCTGTTCGACAGGGGCCCCGATCGTGAAGAGCCTGGAGGCGGGAGCGTGACATCTGCAACTCGCCGGCCAGCAGGCGATCCAGGCGTATGCTCGTTGGAAACGGAGCCGCCAGTTCGATTTCCAGGCTCGTCCAGCCTCCGGTCTCGTGCCGGATCTCCTTGGCGATGTCGAATTCGGCGAACTCGTCCACACGCTGTGACTTGCGCCGCAGCGCATCAAGATTGAAGGTTTCCGCGCGAATCCAGTCCGGGTCGTTGGACTGCAGCGCGTCGAGAATCATCGGATCGACGTCTCGAATATTCCGGCGTTCGAAGATCGGGCGGTTCCATGTCCTTTCGCAGATCAGGCATTTGTAAATCAGCCAGGCGTCGAGCTTGCGACCGTTGGCATTGAGCCGGACCTTGCCGCTGGATCGGAAAGGTCTGAGGCCCCCACATCCACCGCAGGCAATCCATGGCTGGGGCGCCGTTTTGGGAGTGATGGTCCATCGGACCCGAAGTGTCTTGCACATATCGTCTTGGTCTTCCGTTCGGAAGTCCACCAAGATGGTGCATGAGAAAACCCTTGTGGGCGCGGTATTGCGATGTTGTGGGCGGCTGAAGAGCTGAGACAGCGGAGCTGCACATGGCACATTGTAACAATGCCAGACCGGTCTCTCGCCACCACCCGATGAACATGTTCGCAAGCCGCCAGCGCGTCACTTGCGGCTACACGGGTGAAACTGGGGTGAGACCGGTATTTACTTAGGCAAAGTCTACCTCGGATGCGCCAATGCTCTTCAACCTGACCGATAGCAAATGATCGGCGTGATAGGGAGTCCCCAAGGCGTCGGCGAGGTGAAAGCCGCAGCATTGCGGCTTTTATGCAACTTAATGACGAAGCTAACGGATGACAACCGAGATGTAAGCGTTTGTCTTACTTGTCGCGATTGACGCTCATTTCGCCGAAGATGCGGGCGACTTCTTTCTGCAGGTCGGTGTCGGCACCGGTGATGGGGGCAAGCTCGGGATCACGGCGCGGCTGGTTGGCCGGCTGCGGTGCGGCCTGGCGAGGGGCCTGGTTTGCCGGAGCCGGCACGAGCCGCTCGGCCGTCAGATTGTTCGACATTTCCTCTTCCAACACCCGTTGGAAATCACGGCGGATCGCCGCTGCCGATTGGGCAGCCGCATCATCCTCGGCCGTAGCGGCAGCGGTGCGCGGCGCCGGCATCTCCGGGGCGGAGACCTCGGGCTCGATGCGCTGCTGCGGCAGCACGCGCTGGCGGGCGGCATCCAGGATTTCGGCAGCGCTTGCGGTATCCCGGAACGATGCCGGTTGCGCGCTGGCGGGAGCAGAGGGGCGCTCCGGGGTGCGCGGCTGGGGCGAGGCAGCGCGCAGGGGCTGGTCGCGTTCGGCCGATAGAGGTGCCGTCGCCGGTTCTGGGGGAAGAGGGCTGGTGGCCACCGGCGGCGGCATGGTGGGCGGGGCCGATGGTTCGGGGCGCGGCCGCGGCTCCGACGCGGGCGCAGCGAAGGAGGGCTCGGTGGCCGGCTCGGCGCGGGGGGTGACCGGCGCACGGGCGGCGGAAACAGGCGGTGTTTCCGGCCGCGGGACTGCGATCGGCCGCTCGGCGGCAGGCTCCGGGCGTGAGGGGCTTTCCGGCTGTTCGGACTTCTCCGGCAGGATACGGCTTTCAATGACGATATCGGTCGGGCCACCGATCATGATAAGATGCTCGACATCATCTCGGCGCACCAGCACCAGCCGGCGGCGGGCGTCGACGGCTGCCGCATCCAGCACCTGCAGGCGGGGCTGACGGTTACGGCCGCCGCGTACGAAGGGCGAAGGGGCGCGACCTCGCATCAGCCAGAGTGCGAGAATGAGCAGGAGGAGCGCCAGGCCGACGCCACCGGCCGCAAGCAGGAAACGGCTGCCATAGGCTGCGACAAGATCATCGAACATGGTCACTCACTCCATTTCACATTCGGCACATATTGACGACTTTTCCGTTCCTTAGGCAAGGGTAGCCGGTCCTGTCCAGCCATGCACGAACGCGATTTCGTGTTATGCCGAATTGCAGCTGCCGGCTTCGCGAGGGCCGCTGCCGCAGGTATCCGGCGCAGATGGCGCTCTTGCCTGTGAATTCAAGCGGTCTTGCCGGCGACCGGTGTTTTTGCCGGCGTGGCAAATTGCTAAGAAGGAAAGAGCGCCTGATTCCCGCTTCTTGTTCGTGCTACGAGGTGGGAAAGGCTTATGCGAGGAATATATGACGAAACCGCGTCAGGTCGACGACTATAACGCACCGCTTGTGGATCGTGGGGGGCGTTCTGGCACGGTTTTGCGCATTCTTCTCCTGGCGCTCGTGCTGATCGCGGCCGCAGGGGCTTTTGTCGTCTTCAAGCGATCGCTCGACAACGAGATGGTGCTCGGCGGTCTCGGCGTTCTCGCCATGGTCGGCATCTTCTTCCTGGTATCTTCCGTTATCGGCTTCATCGAGGTGATGCCGCAGCGCCAGTCCGACAGCCTGGCGCGCGCCTTCCTCAACAGCCACCCGGACGGCACGCTGATCACCGACGAAAAGGGCCGGATCATCTATGCCAACGCCGCCTATGGCGCGCTCACCGGCGCGCGCAAGGCAACAGAAGTGCAGACGCTGGAAACGCTGCTGTCGCGGCACCGCGAATCCAACGAGGCGCTCTACCGGCTGGTCAATGGTCTGCGCGAGGGCAAGGAGGGCCGGGAGGAATTCCGCCTGCTGCGCGCCGTCGGGCCCGGCAGCAACAGCTCGGGCGCGCATTGGTACCGGCTGAAGGTGCGGCTGCTGCAGCCGGAGGATGGTGGCGGCAAGCCGCTGCAGATCTGGCAGATCACTGACATCACCGCCGAACGCGACGATCAGGAGCGCTTCTTCAAGGAGCTGCAGAATGCGATCGATTATCTCGACCACGCGCCGGCCGGCTTCTTCTCCGCCGGCAGGAAGGGCGAGATCTTCTACCTGAACGCGACGCTTGCAGAGTGGCTGGGCCTCGACCTAACCAAGTTCCTGCCGGGCTCGATGTCGATCGGCGACCTGGTGGCGGGCGAGGGGCTGGCGCTGATCCAGTCGGTGCAGGCCGAGCCCGGCCTGAAAAAAACCGTGACGCTGGATCTCGATCTGCGCAAGACCAATGGACAGAGCCTGCCGGTGCAGATCATTCACAGCGTCACCTCGATGCGCGACGGCGCGCCTGGCGAAAGCCGGACGATCGTGCTGGCGCGCGAAAAGAGCAGCGAGAGCGGCCAGTCGGCTTCGGCGGCCGCCATGCGCTTTACCCGCTTTTTCAACAATACACCGATGGCAATCGCCTCGGTCGACGGCGACGGACGCATCCTGCGCACCAACGCGCCGTTCCTCAAGCTGTTCTCCGGCATCGTCTCGCGCGACGACCTGGAAAAGGCGCCATATCTGGAAACGATCGTGCAGGAGAGCGATCGGCCGCAACTGGCCGCGGCGCTGACGGCCGCCAAGGACCGGCAGAGCGACATCCCGCCGCTCGACACCCGCACGCCGACAGACGAGGCGCGCTATTTCCGCTTTTATGTCAACGCCGTTATCGACCAGAGCGACGAGGCGCCGGAAGAGGCGGCGATCGTCTATGCCGTCGAGGTGACCGAGCAGAAGGCGCTGGAAGCGCAGATGGCGCAGACGCAGAAGATGAACGCTGTCGGAACGCTCGCCGGCGGTATCGCGCATGATTTCAACAACGTCCTGACGGCGATCCTGCTTTCTTCCGATCACCTGCTGCTGCAGGCGCGTCCTTCCGATGCAAGCTTCGCGGACCTGATGGAGATCAAGCGCAACGCCAACCGCGCCGCGGTGCTGGTGCGCCAGTTGCTCGCCTTCTCACGCAAGCAGACCATGCGGCCCTCGGTTCTGAACCTCACCGATGTCGTCGGCGACCTCCGCATGCTGGTCGACCGGCTGCTCTCCGGCACCAATGTCAAGCTCGATGTGCAATATGGCCGCGATCTCTGGCCCGTCAAAACCGACCTTTCGCAATTCGAGCAGGTGCTCATCAATCTCTGTGTCAATGCGCGCGACGCCATGCCTGACGGCGGCACGCTGACGCTGCGCACCCGCAATTTGACCGCAGCCGAGGTCGCGGCCTTCAATTATTCCTACATGCCGGCCGAGGACATGGTGCTGGTCGAGGTCGCCGATACTGGTACAGGCATCGCGCCCGAGATCATGGACAAGATTTTCGAGCCCTTCTTCACCACCAAGGATGTCGGCAAGGGCACCGGGCTTGGTCTCGCCATGGTCTACGGCATCGTCAAGCAGTCGGGCGGCTACATCCAGCCGGAATCCGAAGTCGGCAAAGGCACGACCTTCCGGGTCTTCCTGCCGCGCTATATCCCGGAGCCGGCGATTGCCGCGGAGGCGGGTTCGATCGACAACGCCATCAATGAAGTCCCAGCCGCGCCGGCGGTGGCCGCGCAGCAGCCGGAGGACCTGACCGGCTCGGCCGTCGTCCTTCTCGTCGAAGACGAGGAAGCGGTGCGCCGCGGCGGCAAGCGCATGCTGGAAACGCGCGGCTACACCGTGCATGAGGCTGGCTCGGGCGTCGAGGCGCTGAGCATCATGGAGGAGCTCGAGGGCAAGGTCGACATCGTCGTTTCCGACGTGGTTATGCCCGAAATGGATGGCCCGACGCTGCTGCGCGAGTTGCGTAAGAACTATCCCGACCTGAAATTCATCTTCGTTTCCGGCTATGCCGAGGACGCCTTCGCCCGCAATCTGCCGCCGGATGCGAAATTCGGATTTTTGCCGAAACCGTTCTCGCTGAAGCAGCTTGCCGTGGTGGTGAAGGAAACGTTGGATAGCTGATTACGGCTTGATGGTTTGCGGAGAGGCACACTATGTGGCACTCCCCTCTGCCCTGTCGGGCATCTCCCCCACAGGTGGGGAGATCGGCTGGGCGCGATGGATTCCTCAAACAACTGCCGTATGATTGTTCCGCTACTGTGGCGAGGGAACGATGGTCCGGCTTCTTGCCGATCTCCACCCTAGTGGGGGAGAGGTCCGGCAGGACAGAGGGGGTGCCACACGGCCAACCCTCTCTGAAAATCCTCAAGCCGATAAAACGAATCCACCAATTACTCACCCAACGCCACGGCAATCTCTCCCGCAAGCCGCGCATTGTTTTCCACCAGCGCGATATTCGTCTTCAGGCTCTGGCCGTCCGTCAGGTCGAAAATGGTCGAGAGTAGATAAGGCGTCACCGCCTTGCCGGTGATTTCGTCGCGTTCGGCACTATCAAGCGCCCGCTCGATATAGATCTCCATCTCCTCACGCGCGATTTCGTCGGCTTCCGGCACCGGATTGGCGACGAGCATGCCGCCGTCGATGCCGAGCTGTTCGCGCACCGTCTGGAAATTGGCGATGGCCGCCGGGCTGTTCAGCGAGAGCGGGCTGCGGATACCTGATGAACGCGACCAGAAGGCGGGGAATTCTTCGCTCTCATAGGTGACCACAGGTACGCCGCGGGTCTCCAGCACTTCAAGCGTCTTTGGAATGTCAAGGATCGCCTTGGCGCCGGCGCAGACGACGATAACGTCGGTGCGCGCCAATTCCTCAAGATCGGCTGATATATCGAAGCTTTCCTCGGCGCCGCGATGCACGCCGCCGATGCCGCCTGTGGCAAAGACACGAATGCCGGCGCGGGCCGCCGCGATCATCGTCGCAGCAACCGTCGTTGCGCCGGTGCGCCGTTCGGCGATCGCGAAGGCGAGATCGGCGCGTGACACCTTCATGACCTCCTTTGCCTTGGCAAGCTGCTCAAGTTGCGCAGCTTCAAGGCCGATATGAAGGGTGCCGTGGATGACCGCGATCGTCGCCGGCACCGCGCCCTGTTCGCGAATGATCGTCTCGACGCTGCGCGCCATTTCGATATTGCCGGGATAGGGCATGCCATGGGTGATGATGGTCGATTCCAGCGCCACCAGTGGCGCGCCGCGCTGCTTGGCGCTGGCGACCTCCTTCGAATAGGCGATCGGCAGAAGAGGGGAGATGGGCTTGGTCATGGTCTTGTCCTGTGATCGGCAGAGCATGATACCAAAAGCGTGGGCGGCTTTCGAAACGGCATCTTGCTCAACTCTTTAATTCAGCCGCTTCAATGCAGAATTCTGACCTTGGGAACAAGGGCAAGCGCCTCATTCAAGAGATCCGGAGTCAGATTTTCGTTGACGGCGTGCCGTGACTGCACCGTGAGCGCTGCCGCCGCCGCGCCGTAGCGAACGGCCTCCTCAAGCGGCAGGCCTGATATCAAGGCGGCGAGCGTGCCGGCGGCAAGGGAATCGCCGGCGCCGGTAACATCGGCGACGGTTCCGGCGATTGGCGGCTGCAGCGCCACGGCGCGGTCTTTGCAAATCGCAACGAGCTCGCGCCGTCCGCGGGTGACGACGGCGTTTCTGATGCCGATCTCATTCAGGAGCGGCGGCCAACCGCCCGAATCCTCCGGCTGCAAGCCGGTAACGGCGGCGGCTTCGGCCTCGTTCAGGAACAGATAATCGATATCCCTAATGCAGGGTTTCAGCCGGACCACCTTGGCCGGCGAGATGGCGATGGCCGCAACGGGTTTGGCCAGGGAGTTCGCCTTGGCGACGATCGCCGCGATTGTCTCTTCCGGCAGATTGGCGTCGACGAGAATGAAATCATGGGCGGCGAAGGCCTCGCGCACCCAGCGGATGGACAGGCGCCGCGGCACGAAGAAACGGTAGAGATCCATGTCGGCAAGGGCGATCACGAGGTCGCCGTTCTTCTCGATGATCGCCGTATAGCTCGGTGTCTTGCGGTCGAGGAAGACGAAGGGCCGGTCGTCGATTCCGGCGAAATCGGCAGCTTCGCCGACCATTTCGCCGGAGGGATCGCCGCCGCGCGGCGAGATCATGGTCACGTGAAAACCCAGTCTTGCAAGGTTACGCGCCGCGTTGAAACCGCCGCCGCCCGGCTCCTCGAACCAGGTGCCGGGATTGCTGGCGCCTGGCGCCGTTTCGCCGGAGATGCGGCCACGCCTGTCGATATGGGCACCGCCGAGAACGAGAATCTTTTTCATCAACTTACCCGGGATCATAAAGTGCGAAGGGCGAATCGATGCTCATTGCCCGGCCGCGGCAAAGCTTGCGCAGAGGGTCTAAGCCGTTGCTTTGCATCGATAAAACAAATGTAGAACACGGACCGTTTTACCTTTTTCTTTCAAATGTTTGTGCGCCTATTGCGGGAATGGAACAAATAGGGTACAAACTCGACATTGCTTGAGCGGCTTCAATAACCTAAAGGTGGATCGGATGTCTCAGAATACATTGCGGCTGGTAGAGGACAAATCGGTGGACAAAAGCAAGGCGCTTGAAGCGGCACTCTCACAAATAGAGCGGTCGTTCGGCAAGGGCTCGATCATGAAACTCGGCTCCAACGAGAACGTCGTCGAGATCGAGACGGTTTCGACGGGCTCGCTTGGTCTCGATATCGCGCTCGGAATTGGCGGCTTGCCGAAGGGCCGCATCGTTGAAATCTATGGGCCGGAAAGCTCGGGCAAAACAACGCTTGCGCTGCAGACCATTGCGGAATCGCAGAAGAAGGGCGGCATCTGCGCCTTCGTCGATGCCGAACACGCGCTCGATCCAGTCTATGCCCGTAAGCTTGGCGTCGATCTGCAGAATCTGCTGATCTCGCAGCCAGATACCGGAGAGCAGGCGCTCGAAATCACCGACACGCTGGTGCGCTCCGGCGCCGTCGACGTTCTCGTCGTCGACTCGGTCGCCGCGCTGACGCCGCGCGCCGAAATCGAAGGCGAGATGGGCGACAGCCTGCCGGGCATGCAGGCACGCCTGATGAGCCAGGCGCTGCGCAAGTTGACCGCGTCGATCTCCAAGTCGAACTGCATGGTGATCTTCATCAACCAGATTCGCATGAAGATCGGCGTCATGTTCGGTTCTCCGGAAACGACCACCGGCGGTAATGCGCTGAAATTCTATGCCTCTGTGCGCCTCGACATTCGCCGCATCGGCTCGGTCAAGGAGCGCGAAGAGGTGGTCGGCAACCAGACCCGCGTCAAAGTCGTCAAGAACAAGATGGCGCCTCCCTTCAAGCAGGTCGAGTTCGACATCATGTACGGCGAAGGCGTGTCGAAGACGGGCGAACTCGTCGATCTCGGCGTCAAGGCCGGTATCGTCGAGAAGTCGGGTGCCTGGTTCTCCTATAACAGCCAGCGTCTCGGCCAGGGTCGCGAAAACGCCAAGACCTTCCTGCGTGACAATCCGGATCTCGCCCGCGAGATCGAGCTGGCGCTGCGCCAGAATGCCGGCCTAATCGCCGATCGTTTCCTGCAGAATGGTGGTCCGGATGCCGATGACGGCGATGCTGCCGCGGAGATGTAATTTTCGCGCTTGAACTTGATTTGAAATCTCAGCCGGCCGCATTCCCTCATCAGAATGCGGCCGGTTTTGTTTGTCGGCTGGACAGTGGCGGAGGCGAACGTTAAAAGCCGATGGATTT
The DNA here is from genome assembly GCF_002531885.1 of Rhizobium sp. L9. Taxonomy (NCBI): domain Bacteria; kingdom Pseudomonadati; phylum Pseudomonadota; class Alphaproteobacteria; order Hyphomicrobiales; family Rhizobiaceae; genus Rhizobium; species Rhizobium sp. L9. The sequence goes on from NZ_NWSZ01000012.1 coordinate 69,487, forward strand.
GAATTTATCTGCCTACGGCAGCATTGAAGGGCATAGAATGAGCGGCGTAAACGACATCCGGTCGACCTTCCTCGACTATTTCAAGAAGAACGGCCACGAGATCGTTCCGTCCAGTCCGCTCGTGCCGCGCAACGACCCGACGCTGATGTTCACCAATGCCGGCATGGTGCAGTTCAAGAACGTCTTCACCGGTTTGGAAAAACGTCCTTATGCAACCGCGACAACCTCGCAGAAATGCGTGCGCGCCGGCGGCAAGCATAACGATCTCGACAATGTCGGCTATACCGCGCGTCACCTGACCTTCTTCGAGATGCTCGGCAATTTCTCCTTCGGCGACTATTTCAAGGAGAATGCGATCGAGCTGGCCTGGAAGCTCGTGACCGAAGGCTTCGACCTGCCGAAACATCGCCTGCTGGTGACCGTCTATTCCGAAGACGAGGAAGCAGCGGCTTTGTGGAAGAAGATCGCCGGTTTCTCCGACGACAAGATCATCCGCATCCCGACCTCAGACAATTTCTGGCAGATGGGCGATACCGGACCCTGCGGACCCTGCTCGGAAATCTTCATCGACCAGGGCGAAAATGTCTGGGGCGGCCCTCCCGGTTCGCCTGAGGAAGACGGCGACCGGTTCCTGGAATTTTGGAACCTGGTTTTCATGCAGTTCGAGCAGACCGAGCCGGGGGTTCGCAATCCGCTGCCGCGTCCGTCGATCGACACCGGCATGGGTCTGGAACGCATGGCCTGCATCCTTCAGGGCGTTCAGAGCGTCTTCGATACCGATCTTTTCCGCACGCTGACCGGCACCATCGAGGATACGATAGGAGTCAAGGCGGAAGGCAGCGCCAGCCACCGCGTCATCGCCGACCATCTGCGTTCCTCGGCCTTCCTAATTGCCGATGGCGTGCTGCCGTCGAATGAGGGCCGCGGCTATGTGCTGCGCCGTATCATGCGTCGCGCCATGCGGCACGCCCAGCTTCTCGGCGCCAAGGAGCCGCTGATGTATAAGCTGCTGCCGACGCTGGTGCAGGAGATGGGCCGCGCCTATCCGGAGCTCGTGCGGGCCGAGGCGCTGATCTCGGAGACGCTGAAGCTCGAAGAAGGTCGCTTCCGCAAGACGCTGGAGCGCGGCCTGTCGCTGCTGTCGGATGCGACCGCTGATCTCGGCAAGGGCGACATGCTGGATGGCGAGACCGCCTTCAAGCTTTACGACACCTACGGCTTCCCGCTCGACCTGACGCAAGACGCCCTGCGCGCTCGCGAGATCGGCGTCGACATAGCTGGTTTCACCGATGCCATGGAGCGCCAGAAGGCCGAAGCCCGGTCGCACTGGGCCGGCTCCGGCGAGAAGGCAACTGAAACCGTCTGGTTCGAGCTTAGGGAAAAGCATGGCGCAACCGAGTTCCTCGGTTACGACACAGAGAGCGCTGAAGGCGTGGTGCAGGCGATCGTCAAAGACAACGCCGTGGCCGACGAAGCCAAGGCCGGCGACAAGGTGCAGATCGTCGTCAACCAGACGCCTTTCTATGGAGAATCCGGTGGTCAGATGGGCGATACGGGCGTCATCTCCTCTGACCACGGCAAGATCGAGATATCGGACACACAGAAGAAGGGCGAGGGCCTCTTCGTGCATTCCGGCACGGTCGTCGAAGGTGCATTCAAGACCGGCGATGCTGTCGTTCTGACTGTCGACCATGCCCGCCGTTCGCGCCTGCGCGCCAACCATTCGGCAACCCACCTGCTGCACGAGGCACTGCGCGAAGTGCTCGGAACCCATGTCGCGCAGAAGGGCTCGCTGGTTGCGCCCGAGCGTCTGCGTTTCGACGTTTCGCACCCCAAGCCGATGTTGGCCGAGGAGTTGAAGGTCGTCGAGGACATGGCAAACGAGATCGTTCTGCAGAATGCCCCCGTCACGACCCGCCTGATGAGCGTTGATGACGCGATCGCCGAAGGCGCAATGGCGCTCTTCGGCGAGAAATACGGCGATGAGGTGCGCGTCGTTTCGATGGGCACGGGTCTGCACGGCGCGAAGACCGACAAGCCTTACTCGGTCGAACTCTGCGGTGGTACGCATGTGTCGGCCACCGGCCAGATCGGGCTCGTCCGAATCCTCGGCGAAAGTGCAGTCGGCGCCGGCGTCCGTCGTATCGAAGCCGTGACCGGTGAAACGGCGCGTGAATATCTTGCCGAGCAGGACGAGCGCGTAAAGACGCTCGCGGCGTCGCTCAAGGTGCAGCCGTCGGAGGTCCTGTCGCGCGTCGAGGCGCTTATCGACGAGCGCCGCAAGCTCGAGAAGGAATTGGCCGACGCCAAGCGTAAACTCGCCATGGGCGGCGGGCAGGGCAACTCGGCCGATGCCGTGCGCGAAGTTGCCGGCGTAAAGTTCCTCGGCAAGGCTATATCGGGCGTCGACCCCAAGGATCTGAAGGGCCTCGCCGACGACGGCAAGACCAGCATCGGCTCCGGCGTCGTCGCCCTCGTCGGCGTGTCCGACGACGGCAAGGCGAGCGCAGTGGTTGCGGTGACGTCGGATCTCGTTCAGCGCTACAGCGCTGTCGACCTCGTCCGCATCGCCTCGGCTGCTCTCGGCGGCAAGGGGGGCGGCGGCCGCCCCGACATGGCCCAGGCCGGCGGCCCCGACGGATCGAAGGCTGATGACGCCATAGAGGCCGTGGCTTTGGCGCTCGCCGGCTGATCATCAGATCTGCGGGATTTTCGAACGGCGGAGGCTCGGCTTCCGCCATTTTCGTTTCAGCTTCCGCAGCAGGTCCGCAGGATTTGTCAATTCGATATACGGTTGTCTGTGGTCGTTCGGTTTGCATAAGGCTTGACATGAACGGCGGCACGGCATGGGCGCTTTACGAGACCCGTCTAAGACGGGTTTCGGCCTACATTCACGACCATCTCGATGAAGAGCTGGATATGGAACGTCTGGCCGAGATCGCCTGTTTGTCGAGCTATCACTGGCACAGGATTTACCGGGCGATCTATGGCGAGGCGCTGGCAGCCACCGTCAAGCGGCTCAGGCTGCATCGCGCCGCGGGCGAGATCGTCCGCACGGAGCTTGCCGTCAGTGATATTGCGAAGCGATCAGGCTATCCCAATCTCCAATCTTTCAACCGCATCTTCAAATCGGTCTATGGCATGCCGCCGGCGCGCTACCGGAAAGAGGGAAGCCATGCAGCGTTCCAACCCTCACCTAACGGAAAGTCCAAAGCCATGTTTGATGTTACCTTGCGGCAGATCGGGCCGATCGAGCTGATCGGCGTCGCCCACACCGGTTCCTACATGCAGATCGGCAAAGCCTTCGAAACATTGTTCGGCACGCTTTACGCCCGCGGCCTTGCTAAGCCCGATATGCGGATGATCGGCGTCTATCTCGACGATCCCGACATCGTGCCGGCCGAAAAACTGCGCTCCATCGCCTGCGTCACCAGCACCCCAGGAGTTCCCACCGAAGCGCCGTTCGAGCGACATACGATCGAGGGTGGCAACTATGCCGTCCTGCGCCATAAGGGTCCCTATGCGGACATGTATAAGGCCTATCAGTGGCTTTATTCCGAATGGCTGCCGAACTCGGGACGACAGTTGAAGGACAGTGTCATGTTCGAGGAATATCTCAACAATCCGCGCGATGTGCCGCCGACAGAACTGATGACGGATATTCACATGCCGCTTGCCTGACGGCTGGATCCCGGCGCGGCGTTCCGGACGTCGCGCCGGATTGACAGTCAGGCAGCCTGCATCGTCTTGCCGGCCTCGTCGTCCAATGCGTTCGCACGTTTGTAGGCCTCGCGCTCGCTGATGCGGCCGAAATAGTCGATGAAGGCCTGGCGCTTCTCGATGCTGCCGAAACCCAGACCCCAGCCGATATGCGCACCGACATAGACGTCGGCGGCGGTAAAGCGCTCGCCGGTGACGTAGGTCGATTGGGAGACCGCCATCTCAAGTGTATTCATGACGTCGCCGAAACCGCCGCAACCGGCCATGCGTAGGCGTTCCGCAGGGATTTCGAAGCCGAGCGCCTTCATCGTCACCGCCGATTCCAGGGGGCCGGCAGCAAAGAACATCCAGCGGTAATAGCGGGCGCGTTCCTCCGGCCTCGGCGCCAGGCCCTTTTCCGGGAAAGTTTCTGCCAGATAGGCGCAGATCGCTGCACATTCGGTGACGACGGTGTCGCCGTGGCGGATTGCCGGCACTTTGCCCATTGGATTGACCCGAAGATATTCCGGCGCCTTCATGGTTTCGCCGAAAGTCAGCAGCTCGGTACGATAGGGCTGGCCGATCTCCTCCAGCATCCAACGCGCGATGCGGCCGCGCGACATCGGGTTCGTATAGAATACCAGTTCTTCGGTCATGAAGTCCTCCTCGTGTTCTCGTGTCGCTATCGTCCGGAATCAATAGCGCGGCGAGGTCTTTGTGCAAGCCCGGAGCTAAAGCACTTTGCGGTACTGGATGAAACCCGAGCGTTCGGCGATCTTGTCATAGAGGCGCCGCGCGGTCGCATTGCTTTCATGAGTCATCCAGTAGAGCCTGCCGGCACCCGTTGAGCGGGCAAGCTCGGCGACGGCCTCGATCAGCGCGGCTCCGGTGCCGAGCCCGCGTTGACTGTTTTCGACATAGAGATCCTGCAGATAGCAGGTCCATTGCGGCAGCCAGCAGGACCGATGGAAGATTGCATGCACGATGCCGACGAGGCGGCCGTCTTCGTCGAAGGCGCCGAGCGCATGCATCGGTTCGTCGGGATCGTGGAAGCGAGCCCAGGTAAGATCGGTCGTCTCGGCCGGGATAACCACTTCGTAGAACCGCTGGTAAGCTGCCCATAACGGCTCCCAGGCGGCACGATCTGAAGGTTTGAGCGGGTGCACGGTCACCGTCATTTTCTCTCCCAAATGAAAACGGCGGGGAAATCCCCGCCGTTCAATGCTATTGCGAAAAGACGGGCTTACGCCATTGCCTTCTGCAGGTTTTGGTCGATCTTGTCGAGGAATGCGGTGGTCGAGAGCCACGGCTGATCGGGGCCGATCAGCAGCGCCAGGTCCTTGGTCATGAAGCCGGATTCGACGGTGTCGACGCAGACCTTTTCCAGCGTAGAGGCGAACTTGGCAAGTTCGGCATTGTCGTCGAGCTTGGCGCGGTGCGCGAGGCCGCGGGTCCAGGCGAAGATCGACGCGATCGAGTTCGTCGAGGTTTCCTGGCCCTTCTGGTGCTGGCGATAGTGGCGGGTCACCGTGCCATGAGCCGCTTCGGCTTCAACCGTCTTGCCGTCCGGCGTCAGCAGAACCGAGGTCATCAGGCCGAGCGAGCCGAAGCCCTGGGCGACGGTATCGGACTGAACATCGCCGTCATAGTTCTTGCAGGCCCAGACATAACCGCCGGACCACTTCAGGGCGGAAGCGACCATGTCGTCGATCAGGCGGTGTTCGTAAGTGATGCCGGCTTCCTTGAACTGATCCTTGAATTCGGTCTCGTAGACTTCCTCGAAGATGTCCTTGAAGCGGCCGTCATAGGCCTTGAGGATGGTGTTCTTGGTCGAAAGATAGACCGGCCACTTGCGCATCAGGCCGTACATCATCGAGGCGCGGGCGAATTCGCGGATCGATTCATCAAGGTTGTACATGGCCATGGCAACCCCGGCGCCCGGCGCGTTGAAGACTTCCTTTTCGATGACGGTGCCGTCTTCGCCGACGAACTTGATCGTCAGCTTGCCCTTGCCGGGGAATTTGAAGTCGGTGGCGCGATACTGGTCCCCGAAGGCATGGCGGCCGACGACGATCGGCTGCGTCCAGCCGGGAACGAGGCGCGGCACGTTGCGGCAAATGATCGGCTCGCGGAAGATGACGCCGCCGAGGATGTTGCGGATCGTGCCATTCGGGCTCTTCCACATTTCCTTGAGGTTGAATTCCTTCACGCGGGCTTCATCAGGCGTAATGGTCGCGCACTTGATGCCGACACCGTACTTCTTGATGGCGTTGGCGGCGTCGACCGTGACCTGGTCGTTGGTGGCGTTGCGATTTTCGACCGAGAGGTCGTAATAGTCGATGTCGAGGTCGAGATACGGATGGATCAGCTTATCCTTGATGAGCTGCCAGATGATGCGCGTCATTTCATCGCCGTCGAGATCGGCGACGGGATTAGCGACCTTGATCTTCTTCATGTATCTGCCTCGTTAAGCTTGGAAGGGGATGTTGTCCCGGCTGGGTGATGTAATCCGGAGCGCTATAGCATTGTGAGCCGGGAACGCAAAGCTGCAACGGGCAGGGACATGACGTTTTTGCCTCCATTGCCAAGTGCTGGAAAATGGCTACCCTCCGCCGCCTGAGCCCCGAGTCCCGGACATTTACCATGAAGAAGATCGCCGTTCTGTTCGCCGGCCTGCTTGCCGCCGGGTCTGCCGCACCTGGCCTCTCGCTTGCAGCTGACGCGGCTGCGCCGGTGAAGGAAATTGTGAAGGACACGCAGACGAACTGGGCGAGCGACGCCAGCGACTGGATCGATGTCTTCGAGGAAAGCATGCTCGGCCGACTCTACAGCAAGGATTTCAGCGACAAGTACAAAGCAGCCGCTCAGAACCCCGCTGCCGACGAGGATGGCATTTCTCCCTTCGACTATGACGTGATCGTCAACGGGCAGGATGCCTGCCCGCTGCAGGATCTCTCTATCGAAAACGGCCAGCCGGCAAACGGCACGACAGAGGTGACTGTGAAATTCAAGGCAGCGACTTGCCTGGAAGGCGCCCCCAACAGAGATGACTTTACGACGGTGCGTTTCGAGGTAATCGAGGAGAATGGCAAATCGGTCGTCGACGACATCATGGTTCAGGGTGAGGAGGGGCAGGGGCCGATCTCGCTCAAGGCTACCATGGCGCAGATTGCCAACGGCCAGTAAGCGAGACATTCAAGCGGCGGTTTGATTTCCGCTCCCGCGGCGGTATCTATCGATCGTCATGGCATGAGGGGCTCATGCATTTGTCTTCCAAGTTTCAGTTCCGCGACTGGCTGCTTGCCAACGATCCGGCGCTGTCACGCCTTCGCATGGCGACGCGGGTGACATTGACGATCGTCCTTTCGGTCTTGATCCTGCTTGCCATCCAGGCGCTGATCGCACCACTGCCGAGGGCCGCCTTCGGCCTCGGTATCGTTCTGTCGATCGAGGGCGGGGTGGCTGTGCGCGACAAGGGCAATTCGCGCCAACTGGTGACGCGGCTTCTCGGTTGTGGCGCAAGCATTGCAGTTGTGGGCATCGCGGCCGGGCTGGAGGATCACCGATTTTTCTCCGATCTCGTCTTTCTGGCAGTGATCGCGCTGGCGTCAGCCGCACGGGTGTTCGGGCCCCGCGGCTTTGCGATCGGCATGTTCGCTTTCACCTCCTATTTCATGGGCGCCTATTTCCAGCCGTCGTTTGCCGAGCTGCCTGAAGTGGCGTTCGGTCCTATTGTCGCGGTGCTTGTCGGCCATGTGGTGAGGGCGGTGCTGCTGCCGGACGATTGGCGGCGCGATCTGCTGCGCTCGCTAGAAAGCGTCCGCGGCCGGATCAACCAGATCCTCTTCAAGCTTGCTGCCCTTGCCGCCGGCGATGTCGGCGACGACGACCGGCAGGAGCTGCGCCTACTGGAAGATCGGCTGAAGGAGGCGGTGCTGATGGCCGAGACCTTCATCCCGCGTCCGCCCGGGGGCGTGTTCGACGGCGCCGCAGATCCGGCCGCGGAGCTGGCGATCCGGCTCTTCGATGCCCATCTTGCCGCTGAAAGCGCAATCGTGCTGAGCGTTCAGAGCCCGCCGCCCTTTGCACTCGTCCACGCAGTGATCGAAGCGGATACGGCGGAGCTGGCAAGATATGAGGGTATGGCCGAAGCCATCAGGGATCAGCCGCAGGGTGAAACCATGCGGGCGCTTCTCTGGCTCGGTGAGGCGCGGCAGCAACTGAGCGAAGTGATCAACCAGGGTCAGGCCCACTTTTTTTCCAGTATCGATGCGGCCGAGGACACCGGACGATCCCCGGTGGTCGATTTTTCGTTGGCCAACCCGCTGCTGAGAGCAGCGTTGCAGATCACGATCGCCGCGGCGATCGCCATGAGTTTCGGCCTGCTTTTGTCGCGCGAGCGTTGGTTCTGGGCAGTGCTTGCCTCCTTTCTGGTCTTCACCAACACCAATTCGCGTGGTGATACGGCGATGAAGGCGCTGTCGCGTTCACTCGGCACCGTGCTCGGAATTGCCATGGGCCTCGTGCTTGCAACGCTCATTTCAGGCCAGTCGGCGATCGCCATTCCAGTCGCGGTCATCTGCATCTTCCTCGCCTTTTATTTCCTGCAGGTTTCCTACGCGACGATGACCTTCTTCATCTCGATCGTGCTATGTCTGGTCTACGGCATGACCGGCGTGCTGACGCTCGATCTCCTGAAGCTGCGTATCGGCGAGACCATGATTGGGGCGGCGGCCGGAACGGCGGTCGCTTTCCTCGTTTTCCCAACCCGCACGCGCGGCGCGCTCGATACGGCGCTCGATCGCTGGTTCCTGGCGCTGCGCGCCCTGCTCGATGCGATCGGCGAGGGCAAGAGCGGCTTCGAGCTGATCGCCCTGTCGCAGAGGATCGATGCCTGCTACCGCGATGTGACGGTGGCGGCCCGCCCGCTCGGCTCCTCCTGGTCGGTGGTGACGCGGCCGGGCCAAATCCGCCAAACGCTGGCGATCTTCCTCTCCTGCACCTATTGGGCACGCATCCTGGCGAAGAATTACGAAGCGACGGCTGTCACTGATCAGGAGAAGCTGATCGCTGCGGATCTGGCGCTGATCGCTGATGCGGCGCCACGCGGCTCTGCTTGTTTCTTCATCAAGCGCAAGGCGTCGCGAACGACGGGAAGGCATTTGCCAGTGTCGCGCGAAGGCGCCAGGGTGGGGCTCGAAATGATCGGTTCGGCGCTGGAGAGGCTCTATCCGCAGCCTGACGTCTTGCCGTTTGCGCCGGGCGAGGCTATTGCGCGCTCGAAACAGGGATAAGAGCATGGCGGGCACGAACAGCGAGCGTCAACTTTTGGCCGAGGGGCCGGCCATCATTCTGGTCGAGCCGCAGATGGGCGAAAATATCGGCATGGTTGCGCGCGCCATGGCGAACTTCGGCCTTGCGGAACTGCGCCTCGTCAATCCGCGCGACGGCTGGCCAAACGAGAAGGCGCAGGCGACTGCCTCCAAGGCCGATCACGTGATAGAAGCGACGAAGGTCTATGACACGCTGGAGCAAGCGATCGCCGACCTCAATTTCGTGTATGCGACGACGGCGCGCAGCCGCGACAACTACAAGCCGGTGCGCTCACCGGTTTTTGCCGCGCAGACGCTGCGCACAAGGTTCCGGGCAGGCGAGGCAACAGGTATTCTTTTCGGCCGCGAGCGTTGGGGCCTGACCAATGAGGAAGTGGCGCTGGCGGACGAGATCGTGACCTTTCCGGTCAATCCCGCCTTTGCCTCGCTGAATATTGCTCAGGCAGTGCTTCTGATGTCCTATGAATGGATGAAGTCCGGCATGGAAGATCTGGAGGCCGTGCCGTTCCAAGCGCTCGAGCAGCGGCCTTCCACCAAGGAGCAGCTCTTCGGCCTGTTCGACCAGCTGGAAGCAGCGCTCGATTCGCGCAACTATTTCCATCCGCCCTCGAAAAAGCCGAAAATGGTCGACAACCTTCGCGCTGTTCTCTCCCGCCGGGCCTTCACCGAACAGGAAATCAGCGTGTTGCGCGGCGTTATCTCCTCCCTCGATCGCTTTTCGCGTAACACTCCGCGCAAAGGCGGTTCCACCAGATCCGGCAAGGAAGCGCCAACCGATGACAGCGCCGACCAATGAGCTGAAGCCCGTCCTCGTCTTCGATTCGGGCATAGGCGGGCTGACCGTGCTGCGCGAGGCGCGTGTGCTGATGCCGGAGCGGGGCTTCATCTATGTCGCCGACGATGCCGGCTTTCCCTATGGTGGTTGGGAAGAACAGGCGCTGAAGGAGCGCATCATCGGGCTCTTCGGCAAGCTGCTTCAGGAGCACGATCCCGAAGTCTGCATTATAGCCTGCAACACCGCCTTCACGCTCGTCGGCGCCGACCTGCGCGCGGCCTTTCCTCAGATGACCTTCGTCGGCACCGTGCCGGCGATCAAACCGGCGGCGGAGCGGACGCGTTCGGGCCTGGTCTCGGTGCTGGCAACCCCGGGTACCGTGAAGCGAGCCTATACGCGCGACCTCATTCAGTCCTTCGCGCAGCAATGCCATGTGCGTCTTGTCGGCTCGGAAAACCTTGCGCGCATGGCCGAAGCCTATATTCGCGGCGACGCCGTATCCGACGAGGCCGTGCTTGCCGAGATCGACCAGTGCTTCGTCGAGAAAGAGGGACGCAAGACCGACATCGTGGTGCTTGCGTGCACGCACTATCCGTTCATGGCCAACCTCTTCCGCCGTCTTGCGCCCTGGCCGGTCGACTGGCTCGATCCGGCCGAGGCAATCGCGCGCCGCGCCCGCACGCTGGTGCCGCTGATTGCCGATGCCGTGCATCCGGATAATTTCGACTTTTCAGTCTTCACGTCAGGCAAGCCCGATTTTCCCACGCGGCGGCTGATGCAGGGATTCGGCCTGAGGGCATGAGCGGAATTGTCCTGTGGGTTGGCGAAATCCGGCCCTGAAAATCAGCAGATTCTTTGATAGACGGGGCGCTGCCGTTTCGGAAGAATGGCACTTCATTCATGTGAGTCTCTTCGCCGCGAGGATCAGCATTGCAGGTTGGCATCGATATGGGATTGGCGTCCGGCGCTCCGGCGACGCTCGATATCGAGGAGCTGCTGGCGACCCGTCTGCTCGTGCAAGGGAATTCAGGCTCCGGCAAATCGCATCTCCTGCGCCGCCTGCTCGAGCAATCCGCCCAATGGGTGCAGCAGGTCATCATCGATCCCGAAGGTGATTTCGTCACGCTTTCAGACAGGTTCGGTCATATCGTCGTTGACGGCGAACGCACCGAGGCGGAACTGGCAGGCATCGCCAACCGCATCCGCCAGCATCGCGTTTCCTGCGTTCTGACGCTCGAAGGTCTCGATATCGAGCAGCAGATGCGCGCCGCCGCCGCCTTCCTCAACGGCATGTTCGATGCCGATCGTGAATATTGGTATCCCGTTCTGGTCGTCGTGGATGAGGCGCAGATGTTTGCGCCGTCGGTTGGCGGAGACGTCTCGGAAGATGCGCGCAAGATGTCCTTGGGCGCGATGACCAATCTGATGTGCCGCGGCCGCAAGCGCGGACTTGCCGGCGTCATCGCCACGCAGCGGCTTGCGAAGCTCGCAAAGAACGTCGCAGCCGAAGCCTCGAACTTCCTGATGGGCCGCACCTTCCTCGATATCGACATGGCGCGCGCAGCCGACCTGCTCGGCATGGACCGGCGCCAGGCGGAAATGTTCCGGGATCTGAAGCGTGGCAATTTCGTCGCTCTTGGACCAGCATTGTCCCGCCGGCCGCTGCCGATCCAGATCGGCGCGGTGGAGACCTCGGCGCGCTCATCGAGCCCCAAGCTGATGCCGTTGCCCGATGCGCCGCAGGATGTGGAAGACCTGATCTTCACACCCGACCCGGAGGAATTTCAGCGCCCGATCATGCGTCGCGCGCCGCCGGCGCCGCGGCCCACGACCGATATCCTGGCGGAACTCTCGCGCTCGACGCCGGCCGCATCCCCAGCACCGGTGGAGGCGAGGGCGAGCCAGGTGGAGATCTCCCCCGAGGAACGGGAGGAGCGCCTGGCCGGCGTGCTTGCCGAAATTCTTGACGATCCCGCATCCGGCTTTCGCACCGACTCCGTACTCTACCAGGATTTTCTCGTCCGGCTGCGCATGCGTCGTGTTCCGGGACCGCCGATCGCGCTGCCGGATTTTCGAAGGCGCGTGGCGATCTCCCGCTCCGGAGTCGATGCGGCGACGGCCGGAACGGAGGCCTGGGCAACGGCACTGTCGCTATCGGCGCGAGTCACCGACGACCTGCAGGGCGTCTTCCTGATGCTCGCCAAGGCCGCGGTCTGCGATGAGCCGTGCCCGTCGGACGCACGCATCGCCCGCGCCTATGGCACCCATTCCGCACGCCGCGCCCGCCGTTTGCTCGGCTATTTCGAGGAGCAGGGCATCGTGGTCGTGCATACGGATTTTTCCGGCAAGCGCATCGTCGCTTTCCCCGACATGAACTGCCAGACGGCGCCTGGCGACGCAAACGCGCCGGATACGGGCGATCAGCCTCTGGCTGCGGAATAGTAGGCTTACCGCGCTTCGGCGCTGTTGACATTTTCATGACGGGCCTCTAAAGACCGCCCCAAGCACCGGGCAGCAATGTCCGGTGTTTCATTTGACATGTCCCGTGGATCGTTTCTGTTCGCGTAACCGAAACATCCTGTCAGGCCTCGGAAGAGGTCAGAGGAGGGCGTGTTTCCTTCGCGCGGTTTGGCAACAAGCCGGCATAAACCTTTGAAAGGAAATACGATGAGCAAGCGCGAATCGTCCAAGTATAAAATTGACCGCCGTATGGGCGAAAACATCTGGGGCCGTCCGAAGTCCCCGGTGAACCGCCGCGAATACGGCCCGGGCCAGCACGGCCAGCGCCGCAAGGGCAAGCTGTCGGACTTCGGTGTGCAGCTGCGCGCCAAGCAGAAGCTCAAGGGTTACTACGGTGACCTGCGCGAGAAGCAGTTCCGCGCGATCTTCGCCGAAGCCGCCCGCCGCAAGGGCGACACCTCGGAAAACCTGATCGGTCTGCTGGAATCCCGCCTCGACGCGATCGTCTATCGCGCCAAGTTCGTTCCGACGGTCTTTGCTGCCCGTCAGTTCGTCAACCATGGCCACGTGACCGTCAACGGCGTCCGCGTCAACATCGGCTCCTACCGTTGCAAGGCTGGCGACGTCATCGAAGTTCGCGAAAAGTCGAAGCAGCTGGTGACCGTTCTGGAGGCCGTCAGCCTCGCCGAGCGTGACGTGCCCGACTATATCGAAGTCGATCACAACAAGATGGTCGCCACTTACGGCCGCGTTCCGACCCTCAGCGACGTTCCGTTCCCGGTCGTCATGGAACCGCATCTGGTCGTCGAATTCTATTCGCGTTAAAAAACCAGGCGTTTCGCATATGGAAAAGCCGCTCTTTCGGGCGGCTTTTTTGTTATCCGGAGAGAAGCGATGGCGGATTTGCAGGCGACCCTTGATAGCATCTACAGCGATATCCTGCCGCGTATCGGCGAGGGGAAGGTCGCCGACTATATTCCCGAGCTAGCCAAGGTGGACCCGCGGCAGTTCGGCATGGCGATCGTCACCGTCGACGGCCAGGTCTTTCGTGTCGGCGATGCCGATATCGCCTTTTCGATCCAGAGCATATCCAAGGTCTTCATGCTGACCTTGGCGCTCGGCAAGGTCGGGGAGGGCCTGTGGAAGCGCGTCGGGCGCGAACCATCGGGATCGGCCTTCAATTCGATCGTGCAGCTCGAACATGAGAGCGGCATTCCCCGCAATCCCTTCATCAATGCCGGCGCGATCGCCGTCACCGACGTCGTCATGGCCGGCCATGCGCCGCGCGAGGCGATCGGCGAGCTGCTGCGTTTCGTGCGTTATCTTGCCGATGACGAGTCGATCACCATCGATGACAAGGTGGCGCGGTCGGAGACGCAGACCGGATACCGCAACGTGGCGCTTGCCAACTTCATGCGTGCCTATCGCAATCTCGACCATCCCGTCGACCACGTGCTCGGCGTCTATTTCCACCAATGCGCTCTGTCGATGAGCTGCGAGCAACTGGCGCGGGCGGGACTGTTCCTGGCGGCGCGCGGCAGCAATCCGATGACGGGTCACTCCGTGGTCTCGCCGAAGCGGGCGCGGCGCATCAATGCGCTGATGCTGACCTGCGGCCATTATGACGGCTCGGGCGACTTTGCCTATCATGTCGGCCTGCCCGGCAAGAGCGGCGTCGGCGGCGGCATTTTTGCGGTGGCGCCCGGCATTGCCTCGATTGCGGCCTGGTCGCCGGGGCTGAACAAGGTCGGAAATTCACAGCTTGGCGCCGTGGCGCTTGAGATGCTTGCGGCCCGCACCGGCTGGTCGGTTTTCGGCGATTGAGACTGTGTTGCCGGATGACTTTCTGCTAAGGCAGGCAGACTTTCGATAGGACGGAGCAATGAATATCGCAGCCAACATCGCTGATGATCCGGAGACTGGCAAAATCGACGACGGCGCAGGCCCTGCACTCTTTGCCGATGCGCCACGTTCGGTCTCCTTCAACAAGCTGCGCAAGCGCCTGCTCAGGCAAGTACGTCAGGCTTTCGACGACTTCGACATGCTGAAGGGGCAGAAGCGCTGGCTGGTTGGCCTTTCCGGTGGCAAGGATTCATACGGTCTCTTGGCGCTGCTGCTTGATCTCAAATGGCGCGGGCTGCTGCCCGTCGAGCTCGTCGCCTGCAATCTCGACCAGGGACAGCCCAACTTTCCAAAGCATGTGCTGCCGGATTATCTGACGAAGATCGGCGTCCAGCATCGCATCGAATATCGCGACACCTATTCTATCGTGAAGGAGAAGGTGCCCGAAGGCGCCACCTATTGCTCGCTCTGTTCGCGGCTGCGGCGCGGCAATCTCTACCGCATCGCGCGGGAGGAGGGCTGCGACGCCTTGGTGCTCGGCCATCACCGTGAGGACATTCTCGAAACCTTCTTCATGAATTTCTTCCACGGCGGGCGGCTTGCCTCGATGCCGGCAAAACTTCTGAACGACGAGGGTGACCTGATGGTGCTTCGGCCGCTCGCCTATGCCGCCGAGGACGATCTTGCCAGGTTTGCCGTCGCCATGCAGTTCCCGATCATCCCCTGCGATCTCTGCGGCTCCCAGGACGGGCTGCAGCGCAATGCGATGAAGGACATGCTCGCCGATATCGAACGGCGCATGCCTGGACGCAAGGACACGATGCTGCGGGCGCTTTCGCATGTGAATCCGTCGCATCTGCTCGATCCGAAACTCTTCGACTTTTCCAGCCTTGGTGTCACCGATCCTTCATGAAAGGCCGGCTAAGCAGGCTGGCTCTTTGCATGAAGGACAGCAATTCGCATGACTATTTCAGATCAGGATATTCTCTTTCTCGGCGAATGCGTGAGGGAGGCGGCGCGCGCGGAAATCATGCCGCGCTTTCGCAACCTCGGCGATACGGATGTTTCTGAAAAGACCTCGGCAACCGATCTGGTGACGCAGGCGGATCTGCTTGCCGAACACCGCATCACCGCGGCCCTGAAAGAGCGCTTTCCCTCAGCGCTTGTCGTCGGCGAGGAAGCCTATGACGCCGACAAATCGGTGGTGCCGGCGCTTGCCGATGCCGAGCTTGCCTTTGTCATCGATCCTGTCGACGGCACGTTCAATTTCGCTGCCGGGCTTCCCGTTTTCGGAACGATGCTTGCGGTTACCGTCAGGGGCGAGACCGTCGCCGGCATCATTCACGATCCCGCTCTTGGCGACACGGTGACGGCGATCAAGGGGGCGGGCGCCTTTCTGGTTCGCCAGGATGGACAATCGAGCAGGCTGAAGGTGGCTGAGCCTGCCGCCTTGAACCAGATGGTCGGCGGCATGTCGTGGGGCCATATGGAAGAGCCCGATCGCTCGCGCATCTGCGCCAACATGGCAAAGGCGCGGATGACCTTCGCCTTCAACTGCTCAGCCTACGAATATTGGATGGTCGCGTCCGGCAAGATGCACTTCATCGGGCATGCGAAGCTGATGCCCTGGGACCACCTGGCCGGCGTGCTCGCGCACCAGGAGGCGGGCGGCCACACGGCGAAATTCGATGGCACGCCCTATCGTCCGGGCGAGACAGTCGGCGGCATCATCTCGGCGCCTGATGAAGAAAGCTGGCAGCTGATCCGGCGCGAAATCGTCGGCATCTGAGTTGAGGCTTCGGCCGCAGTGAGAGGATTTGATATGACAACCAGTATTGACGTGACTGTTCTTGCCGATCTCTTGCGCCGCGCGGCAAAGGCCGAGATCCTGCCGCGTTTCCGCCGGCTCGGCCGGGACGAGGTGCGTGCCAAGAGCGAGGCGACCGATCTTGTCACCGAGGCCGACGAGCGGGCCGAGCGGATGATCAAGGCGGAAGCGCAACAGCTCTGGCCGGACGCGCTGTTCCTCGGGGAAGAGTCGGTCGCGGCCGACCCGGCGCTGCTTGGGAGGCTTGCCGATGCCGATTTCGCGATCGTGGTCGATCCGGTGGACGGAACGTTCAACTTCGCTGCCGGCATCCCGGCCTTCGGTGTCATGGCTTCGGTCATATCAGGCGGCGAAACCATTGCCGGCATGATCTACGACCCGATGGGCGATGATTGGGTGATGGCGGAGAAGGGCGGCGGCGCCTGGCTGCGCAGGCCGGATGGCGAGGCGCAGCGATTGCGTGCAGCCGAGCCTGTTGCCCTCGACCAGATGGTCGGCATGGCTTCGACCGGCTACCTGCCGGTGGAGAAGCGCGCCGAGGTGCTTGGCAATCTCGCCAAGGTGCGTTTCCTCACCAACTACCGCTGTGCTGCCCACGAATACCGCACCCTTGCCGGCGGGCACGTCCATTACCTGATGTACAACAAGCTGATGCCTTGGGATCATCTTGCCGGCACGCTGATCTCGCAGGAGGCCGGCGCCTATGCGGCCCGCTTCGATGGCTCGCCCTACCTGCCGCAGCATCTCGACGGCGGACTGCTGATTGCGCCCGACAAGGCATCCTGGGACAGGCTGCGGCGTGAGGTCGTTACCGTCTAAACCTATGCGACCGGCCGTCGCAAGCCGGTCGCAAATTGACAATTCAGGTGCAGAATTTTTCCATCAAAAAGTTTTCCAGGTCCTGTCCGCGCTTTTTGACGGTTTGCCGGGTTATCACGCGAAATCCTTTGCGTTCAAAAAACGGGCGAGCAGTTCTGCTTGCTTCTGTATATATTCGGCGAAACCCCAGCGTGAGAGCCTCTTCTTCGACTCTGCCCAATAGGCGGGTTGCTACGCCGATCCCTTGATAGCCAGGGTGCACGAACATCATGTCGAGGCACCCGTCGCTGGTGAGATCCGAAAAACCCACGCGGTTTCCGGCAATCTCTGCCATCCAGGCCGGCTTGCTCATCCTTCGTTCCGCCCACGAGCGGCGATCCTCCACCTCTGCCCAAGCTTCGATCTCGGCGGCGGAATAGTCCCTTGACGAGATCTCCCGAATGGAGCGCAGAAAAATCTCGATCGTGGCGTCCACGTCACTTGGCGCATAAGGCCTGATCAGAATTCGCTCGTCCATCGAGAATGCCTTGAGTTGATCCGGTCCACCCGCCTCAGAAATGGGCGGCGCCCGGATCGAGTTGCGGACTGTCGCCCGGATGGGTGAAGAGCTTGCCGTTCTCAGCCCACAGCGTGGCTGCGATCGTCAGCAGACCGAACAGCGCGAATCCGCCGAAGAGTGGCTGCACCGTGCCGTTGAACATCTGCCCGACCAGGCCACCGAGAATAGCGCCGAAGGTCGTCGAGACAAAGCCGGTGATGGCGGTCGCCGTGCCGGCGAGATTGCCCATCGGCTCAAGGCTGATGGCGGTGAAATTGGTGGCGATCACCGCAAACATCATCAGAACAATTGTGAAGATGCTGTAGGCGGTGGCGAAATCCGGCTTGCCCGCCAACGCGGTGACGAAGCCGAGTGCTGACAGCGCCGTGAAGATCAGCAGCGCCGCGTGCGAGATCCGACGCATGCCGAATTTGCGGACGAAGAAGCCGTTTGCGAAATTGGCGACGGCAATGCCGCCGGCGGTCGCCGCAAAGGCAATCGGCAGCCAATCCCCAAGGCCATAGACTTCGCCGAAAACCTGCTGCACGGAAATCACATAGGCGCTGATGACGCCGGTGAACATGGTCAGACCGATCATGTAGCCGCAGGTGATGCGGTTGGTGAGCACGGTCTTGAAGCCGTCCGCGACGGAGCCGACCGACAAAGGCAGGCGTTCTGCCGGGGGAAGCGATTCCTTCAGCCTGAGAAGAGCCCAGACGAACAGGATGCTGGCGACGGCGCCGAGCAGCATGAAGATCCAGTGCCAGTTGGCATAGAGGATGATGAGCTGGCCGACCGAAGGAGCAACGATCGGCACGATCATGAAGACGATCATGACATAGGACATGACGCGGGCCATTTCGCGGCCGCCGAAGCAGTCGCGGACGATGGCCATGGTGGTGATGCGCACGGCCGCGCCGCCCACGCCCTGAATGAAGCGCATGAGGAGCAGCATTTCGAAGCTACCGGTTGCGGCAGCGGCAAACATTGCGACCACATAGCAGGCGAGGCCGCCGAGCAGGATATTGCGGCGGCCGAACGTGTCTGAAAGGCTGCCGAAGAATATCTGCGAGACGCCAAAGCCGAGGAAGAACACGCCGATGATGAGCTGGGCGTCGTTGGTGTTGGTGACGCCGAGTGAATGGCCGATATTGGGCAATGCCGGCAGCATGCTGTCGATCGCCATGGCAATGCTGGCGGTCATGACGGCGATGGTGACGACGAATTCGCCGAAGCCCATGCCGATGCGGCGGGACCCCTGGTTTTCCTGGTGCGGTTTGTGCGGCGTCATGCGGTGAAATCCTGGATGCGGAAGGGACCGGCCGTTCAAACGGCCGGATTATGCTGATGGAAGAGCCGGCCCTTCTCGGCGATCAGCACGAAGATAAGGCCGATGATCGAGACGATGAAATAACCGGCGACCATCGGCAGCGCCGTGCCGTCGAAAGCCTGGCCGATGCCGGCGCCGATAAGGGCGCCGCCGACCGTGCTCATGAAGCCGAGAACGGAGGAAGCGGTGCCGGCGACGTGTCCCAGCGGCTCCATGGCCAGCGAATTGAAGTTCGAGCCGATCCAGCCGAACTGGAACATGGCAAGCCCGAAGAAGGAGATGAACAGTGCAAACGGCATCGGCTCGGAGCTTGCCATCTGGACGATCAGCCAGATGGTGTTGATGGCGATGAAGCCGAGGAGCGAGCCGTGTGACAGGCGGCGCATGCCGAGCTTGCCGACAAAACGGGAATTGAAGAAGGACGACAGCGACATGAAGATCGCCACGCCGGCAAAGGCGAACGGGAAATAAACGCCGAGGCCGTAGATGCCGACATAGATCTGCTGGGCGGAGTTGATGAAGCCGAACAGCGCACCGAAGATGAAGGTGCTGGCGATGGTATAGCAGAGCGCCACGCGGTTGGTCAGCACCAGCTTGAAGGCGCCGAAGATCGAGCGGGCGGTGAAGGGGCGGACATTCCGTGGATGCAGGGTTTCCGGCAGGCGGACATAGGCCCAGACGCCGATCGCCGTCGCCATTGTGGCGATGAAGAGGAAGATCAGGTGCCAGTTGCCGAAGAACATGACGACCTGGCCGGTGCCGGGCGCAATCACCGGCACGATCATGAAGACCATCATGATGAGCGACATGACCTCGGCCATCTGTCGGCCGCCATAGATGTCGCGGACGATGGAGATGGTGATGACGCGGGTGGCGGCCGAGCCGACGCCCTGGATGAAGCGCAGCACCAGCAGGCCTGCGAAGGAGGGAACGAAAACGATTCCGATGGCGGACGTGATATAGACTACGAGGCCGATCAGCAGCGGCGTGCGGCGGCCGAAGCGGTCGGAGAGCGGACCGTAGAAAAGCTGGGCGCAGCCGAAACCGAGCAGATAGGAGGAGACGACGAATTGCCGGTGATTCTCGCTTTCGACTCCGAGGCTCGCGCCGATCTGCTGCAGCGCCGGGAGCATGATGTCTATGGCAAGTGAGTTGATGGCCATCAGGAAGGCGGCAAGCGCGATGAACTCACGCTTGCCCATGGGCAGGCGGCCCGCGGACACGGCTTGTGATGAATCTGTCACAATGAAATTCCCATAAACAGGCCAAGGCGCTGCTCACCGCAGCGCCTCGGACTCGAGAAACAGATTTGGAAACCGGGCGGACGTCCGGTGACCGGTCAGGCGGCGCCGCGAACGGTGACGCCGTTTTCCTGGAGATGCTGCTGCAGTTCACCGGCCTGGAACATTTCCCGGACAATGTCGCAGCCGCCGATGAACTCGCCCTTTATGTAAAGCTGCGGAATCGTCGGCCAGTTGGAATAATCCTTGATGCCCTGGCGGATTTCCGAATCGGCGAGCACATTGATGCCCTTGTAGTCGACGCCGATGTAATCGAGAATCTGCACGACCTGGCCGGAGAACCCGCACTGCGGAAACTGCGGCGTGCCTTTCATGAAGAGGACGACGTCGTTGCTCTTGATTTCGTTGTCGATGAATTCGTGAATGCCGCTCATGGGATCTGATCCTTTCAACAGGCGAGTTAAAGGCCCGCCGTTTCAATCGTTTTCCTTAGATAGCATGTGACAACAGGAATTCCAGCCGCCCGATCCAAAAAAACCAATGTGGTGAGACCACTTCGGGATTGTTGCCGTCGCGTTACGGCCGAAGTGTTGCCGCGTGTCTCAGACGCGACGCTGACGGCTGCGGCCGGCGGCGGTTCTGCGCTTGCTGATCTGCTTGCGGGCCGGCTTGCGCTTGGGCGCCTTGCGGGCAGCCGTCGTGGTCGCGGCAGGGCGCGCCTTGCGCCTCCTGCGCTTCGTCGTGACGCGGCCGGTGGTTTTCTTCAGAATTTCCTTCAGAACGCTATCGACGACGCCCGATATCAATTCCTTGACAAGATCAGCCACAAAACCCCTCCATTCGCCGCGAAAACAACGTGGCTCCTATTGAATTCCAGAAGAGTTCGGTTAGCAAGGCGCCTTTGAGATCATGCCTGCTTTTTGGCGATATCAGTGACCGGCAGCCGGATCGCAGCAACAGACCGGCGTTAGCAGGGCGGAACACCGAAATGAAATTGATAAAGAAGCGGGTCGTCCTGCATTTCCCGGGCTTCGAGCCGCTCGACGGCCTTGCCCACCGAGCGCGGTACGAACGCTCAGCCAGACAGAGTGCTGCCGTCTGGGGCTACTCGGTCGAAACCGGCGCGCCGGAGGCGGGAAGCGATCCTCTCAGCTTCGAGGTCACGACGGGCAGCGCAGAAGCGCGCGAAACGGCGCCTGCGGCCGAGACCAGTTCCGCCGGCTGGCGGACGAAGAGCCGGATCCACATGATTGATCACGACATGCTCGTGCGCGGGCTGGGCAGCCGCAATACGCTGAGCCGGATCATTGGAGGCTTTCGAAGCTGCGCCGAGATCATGCTGGAAGGTGGCATGCAGGGATATTTCAGGCATGCGTGGCGTTTTGGCCTGTTCTTCCTCTTTCCATTCCTGCTGACGGCGCTGGCAATCGCGCTGACGGCAGAGATCGTTGTCCTGCCCTATGGTCTCGGCTTCTCCGCCTGGCATGTGCTCTGGAGCGGGCCACTGGCGCTTTGCTTCTTCATCTTCGCCTTCCTGCCTTTTTCCGAGCGTTTCCATACGCTGCATCTTTTTGCCGATTGGGAAATGGCAGTGGCGCTCGGCCGTATGGATCGGGCCGACTTCAACGACTGGCTGGAAGAGCGGGCGACCGCGGTGCGCAAGGCGCTCGCCGAGGAGGCGGACGAGTACGTGATCTCCTCGCATAGCATGGGATCGAGCGTCGCCGCCCATGTGATCGGCATATTGCTTGAAAGGGAGCCGGAGATCTTCAAGGGCAGGCGCGTCGTGTTTGCCACACTCGGCAGCGCCATTCTGCAATGCGCCCTGCTGTCATCGGCAACATCGCTTCGCGCCCGCGTTGGCCTGATCGCCCGCTGTCCGGAGATCTTCTGGCTTGACGTGCAATGCCTGACGGATTCGATCAATTTCTACAAGGTGCCGGTCGTTGCCGTCTCCGGCCATGCAGATGCGCCGCCTGCAAAGATCCTTCTTATCCGCGTCAAGCAGATGCTGACGAGCGAACATTACCGGAAGATCCGCAAGGACCAGCTGCGGGTCCATCGGCAATATGTGCTAGGCCCAGATCTCAAGGCGTCCTTTGATTTCGCCCTGATGACGTCAGGACCGATGCCGGCCTCGGTCTTTGCCTCTCCGGAACAGAATAAGCTGCCGGCTTGAAGGCTGGCCTCCAGCGCTGTTGGCTGGTTACGATATTGCCGTTCTGATCCCGCCACAGCCAGCACGCGTCCAAGAGCCGAGGACGTTACTTTACGGCGCTCCAGCGCTTGCATTCAGACGGTGTACGAAATCCGCAAAGAAGGCTGAGGCATGAATGGCTCTTCGGTGGACGGCGATCGTCTGGGGAATTTCAGAGAACGCTCCCTCCACCAGCCGGAAGCCGGTAATTCGCTCCAAACTCTGAACGAGGAATTCGGTCAATCCTGCAGCCGCGTCGCACTGCGATCTGACAAGACGATCGATTGCAGCTGCCGGACTGTCAGTATGCGAGACAGTAGCTTTTTCAAGAATACGCTCGAGCTGCTTCGTATAGGCGGCGCTTTTTGCGGAGGCTATCCGCACTCCTTCAGCATCGACGTCTCCGACGGATCGGAACGCCGTGTCCTCCGGTACCAAATAGGTCGCTCTGACTGAGATGTAGGGGGGTGAAAAGGAGAACCGGTCGGCTCTCGAGGGATCCGAGGCAATAAAAGCAATGTCCCACTCGCCGCGATCGGAAGCGGTGAGGATGTCGGCGGCTGAGCCGTACTGGATCAGCGACAGGCCGCAATCCAGTTGCTCGGCAATCTTGTGACCGATCTGAGCGCTTGGGCCGACCAAGGCGCCGGCCTGATCGTCCCAACGGACCAACGCTGCATTCGACATGTTGACGGCGGCCCGGATTATCCCCGCCGGTGCTATCTCGGACAGAACTTTCTCGCGCGTCGACATCGGCGCGAACTCCTAAGATGCAAAGCGGGCTGCGAGCGCCTCCGATCCTCTTGCAAGGAGGGCGACGTCTACGCCAACGGCGGTGAACAACGTCCCGAGCGAAATGCAGCGGGCGGCGAAAGTCTCGTCCGGCGTGAGGATGCCTGCCGGCTTTCCGAGAATTTTCAGGCGTCCGATCGCATCTTCGATCGTCGCGACCACCTCGGGGTGTCCCGGTTGTCCAGGATGGCCAAAGCTGGCTGCCAGATCGGCGGGACCGATGAAGACACCGTCGACGCCTTCGACCGCTGCGATCGCCTCCAGCCGACCGAGTGCCTCTCGGGTCTCGACCTGCAGAAGCAGGCAGATCTCCTGTTCGGCAACCCGCGCGTAGTTCGGCACGCGCCCGAAGCGGGTGGCGCGCGTCAAGGCGGAGACCCCGCGAACCCCGTGCGGCGGATACCGTATGGCGGCGACCGCTGCCTTCGCTTCCTCCTCGTTCTGCACATAGGGAATGAGGAGCGTTTGGACGCCGATGTCCAGAAAGCGCTTGATCAGCACGGGATCGTTGAATGCCGGGCGTACGACTGGGGAAACGTCGTAAGGCGCGACCGCCTGCAATTGCGGCAGGACGGTAAGGACGTCGCTTGGAGAGTGCTCGGTATCGAACAGCACCCAGTCGAAGCCCGACGGCGCGACGATTTCTGCCGCGTAGCTTCCGGGAAGGCCGCACCAGAGACCGATCTGGCTCTGACCGGCTCTCAATTTTCGTTTGAAGTGATTGATAGGAAGTTCCATCGGCGCCTCACACGAACGAGACGCCGATCGAGCCGACCGGACCATAGTCGGCTTGGATGACATCGCCCTTGGCTATGTCCACCGGGCGAGTAAACGAGCCTGCAAGAACGATCTGGCCCTTCTTCAACCCGGCTCCGACGGCGTGAAGCTTGTTCACAAGCCAAGCGACACCCGCGGCCGGATGCCCCATGATAGCTGCTGAAACACCCGATTCCTCGATGATGCCGTTTTTTGAAAGGGTCGCGCCAACCCAGCGGATGTCAATATCCATTGGTCGGATGATACGACCACCAACGACGATCGCTCCAAAAGCAGCGTTGTCGGCGATCGTATCGGTGATCGCTCTGGGTACCTCGGTTCGGTAATCGATGAGCTCAAGCGCAGGGACGACAAACTCCGTTGCGCGCATGACATCATAGATCCGAGTGCCCGGTCCCTCGAGATCCTCACCCATCACGAAAGCGAGTTCGACTTCGAGGCGAGGCTTGATAAAGAGCTCCGCTCTGATCTGCGCTCCGTCGTTAAAAAGGGCGTCGTCGAGAATGACGCCGTAGTCGGGCTCCGTCATTTTCGAGGCCATCTGCATCGCCCGCGATGTCAGTCCGATCTTATGACCCGCGATCCGCGCCCCCTTTGCAATCCGGGCCTGCGCCCAGAGTGCTTGGATCTCGTAAGCGTCTTCAAGTTCCAAATTCGGATATGTCCTGCTCGGCTGGACGATCGGCTTGCGTTCGGTTTCTGCCTTCAGCAGTGCGTCGGCTGCCGCCTGGCGTTCCTTTTCGGTAATCATAATGTGGCTCTGCTGGTTTCGTTATTTGATCGGGGGACGCGGCAGGATGGCCTCGCCCGGCTCCATGACGTAGGTGTAGTCGAGCGAGAACCAGGGCCCACTGACGTCCGTATCGGATGGGTGCGGCTCGTCATGACGGACAAAGTCGCCTGTCAAAGCCGCGGTGACGCCGAACTGCACATCGGAATCAATGTTCGGATCGCTCGGGTCGAAGACCTGGGAGATGAGGGTTTTGTATCCCTCTTTGAAGATCAGGGCGTGCAGATGCGCAGGTCGGTAAGGGTGGCGGCCTTGCGCTTGGAGAAGCCGACCTACGACCCCGTCAACAGGGATGGGATAGCCCACCATCTTGACCGTTCTGAACCAGAATCGACCCTCGTCGTCCGTAGTGAACTTGCCGCGCAGGTTCATTTCCGCCTGATCAGGATCCTGGTTCTCGTAAAGGCCGACAGGCGAGGCGTGCCATACGTCGATCTCCGCGCCTTGGATGGGCTTGCCTCCTCGATCAACCACCTTCGCGTGGACGAAAAGGGGTGTTCCGGGCGTTTCCGAGCGGATGATGGTTCCGCCGTTCTCGACCCGCGGTGAGTTGAGCCGCCAGAAGGGCCCGAGCAGCGACTGTGACGTCTCGGTCTGCCCGTTGTCGCCGTTGTTGAGCAGGCACACGAGCGCCGAGACGCCAAGCGATCCGGCCATGAGCACGAACTCATTGTGGCTGTCGGTCTGCAGTTGCCCAATTTCGTTGAGGATGGCGGTCGCTTCGCGAAACTCGACTTCCGACAGTCTGACCTCCCGCACGAATGCGTGGAGGTGCTTCACCATTGCAACAAGTATCTCCCGGAGCCGTGGATCCGCGGTGCGGTTCATCACGGCGAGGACGGCAGGCGTCAACTCGCTTTCGGTTCTAATTACCATAAGGCTACCTCCCAATGAGGTTCGACTATCAGAATAATCGATTATTTGTCAACCGGCGACCAAGCGCTCAATGCTGTTGGCAGAGGAGCAGCCGTGGTTTTTGTTAATTAAGTGATTGGAATTGCGTTTTTAATTGCCTTTACGGAGCGTAGATGCGGGGGCATCTAGTGGTTTCTGACGTATTCAAGTTGACATCAATAATCGTTTATCATATCGATTATCGAAACTTTGGCAGGTTGCTTTGGGAGGAAGGATGAACTCGGCCGACGACAGCTCTCTTGCGCCGTTGACAGAAGACGGGCCGTCAGCCGGCTTCCTCGACGATGGCAAGAACACCATCGGCAGTCAGCTCGCATCGCGCCTTCGGGAGGCGATCATCTCCGGTGAACTGGAAGCTGGCAGCAAGATCAATCTCGATAAGGCGCGGAAGACTTTCAATGTCAGTCTGAGCCCGTTGCGGGAGGGCTTGGCCAGGCTCATTTCAGACGGTCTCGTCGAGTTTCAGGACAACAGAGGCTATCGCGTCGCGCCGATCTCCCTGGCCAATCTCGAAGAGGTCACCAGCCTACGCGAGGAACTCGAAGTGTTCGCGCTGCGTGAATCCATGCGTCTCGGAGACGTCGATTGGGAGGGCAACGTCATGCGTGCACTTCATCGTCTCAACCGCACTGAGCGCGACGCCGCGCATCCAGAAACGCTGGAGCACTGGGAAGCGCTTCACCGCGAGTTCCACCTGACACTGATCTCGGGCTGCGGGAAACCTCTGCTACTTCATTTCTGCAGTCTTCTGCTCAATCTCAACGACCGATATCGCCGCGTCTTCCTGATTCGTACGTCGGGCGATCGCAACGTCGGGCAGGAACATAGCGAGATTGCCCAGGGCGCAGTCGCGCGTGATGTCGACTATGCCTGCGACAAGCTCCGCCAGCACATTCATCGCACCGGCACCAATCTGCGCAACCATCTCGCGACGAAGGGAATCGTGTGATGGCAGCCGCAACAGCGAAATCGGCGCCCCCAATTGGCGTCGCGCACTTCTCATCGATATTGCTGCCTCCCGCGGAGTTTGCGAAGGCCGCAGCGCGTGCGGGGTTCTCCA
The DNA here is from genome assembly GCF_002531885.1 of Rhizobium sp. L9. Taxonomy (NCBI): domain Bacteria; kingdom Pseudomonadati; phylum Pseudomonadota; class Alphaproteobacteria; order Hyphomicrobiales; family Rhizobiaceae; genus Rhizobium; species Rhizobium sp. L9. The sequence goes on from NZ_NWSZ01000012.1 coordinate 95,883, forward strand.
GGGTCGGGCTCAGGCTGCATCCGGCGTTCCCCGGTGCGCCTTACTACGAGCTGCCTGTCGGTGGTTCGGCTGCAGGCGAGTTGAAATCCGTGCTTGCCGGTGAGGGCGTCGAGGTTTTCGATATCGAGTTCTTCGTAATCGACCCCGCTTTCGACGCGTCGTCGTTGGAGGCCACAGTCGCCGCGGCTGCGGACATTGGAGCACGCCGGCTCAGTGTCTGCGGAGACGATCCTGATCAATCCAGATTGGTCTCGAACTTCGCGGATCTCTGCCGCCTTTCGGACCGCTACGGCTTGGCTGTCGATGTCGAGAACATGGGTTGGCGGGTGACTAGAACCTTCCGGGACAGCATCAGTCTTGTGAAGGCGAGTGATGCCCGCAATGCCGGCGCCCTTGTCGACGGAGTACATTTCTTCAGGAATGGCGGCACGCTCGCCTCGCTCCGGACCGAGATGCGCTGGGTAAGGCACGTTCAGTTGTGCGATGTCGCTGGACCGGCGCCGGTGACGCCAGAGGAGATGATCGCTGAAGCTCGAGGCGGGCGGTTCGCGCCGGGAGAGGGCGAACTACCGTTGAAGGAACTCGTCGCAGCGATCGGCAGCTCGGCGGCGATCTCAGTGGAAGTCCCACTCGCAGGGTCTGCCTCGCCTGAGACGCATTTGAAGCATCTGTACGACAAGGCCGAGGGATTATTCGGGCCGGATCGCTGATCCGGCGCCGGCGGGGCGTGAGCCGCGTCGGAGGGAGGAAGTTAACATGGGTTATACGTTCGATTTTGGTGCGGTCTTCGACCGCGCCCCGGAATTGTTTTGGGGTTCGCTTGGGACGCTCGGTCTTGCCGTTGCCGGAATGATCCTTGCGCTCGCGATCGGTATCCTCGGCGTCGCTGCAAGAACATCCAGGAACAAGCTCGTTCGATCTCCGGTGATTGCCTTCGTCGAGATTGTCCGAAACACACCATTCCTGGTGCAGATATTCTTCATCTACTTCGCCCTTCCACTCATGGGCATCCGGTTGAACCCCACCGCTACCGCTGTCATCGCGCTGGGGATCAATGGCGGCGCTTATGCGATCGAGATCATTAGAGGCGGCGTGGAAAGCGTGAGCAAGGGCCAGGTCGAGGCAGGTTTCGCTTTGGGTTTGCATAAGGCCGATGTGTTCCGGCTGATCGTTCTGAAGCCGGCTCTGCGGGCGATCTATCCGTCCCTGACCAGCCAGTTCGTGATGCTGACCTTGACGACCTCGGTCTGCACTTCGATCGCCGCCTACGAGTTGACCTCGGCGGCCCAACGGATCGAATCCGACACTTTTCGAAGCTTCGAGGTCTATTTTAGCGTGACCGCAATCTACCTGGTCATCTCGAGCCTGATGATGGGCATCTTCGCCATTATCTCCCGTTCCTACTTCAACTACCCGACCCGATAGGAGGCGTTCATGGGTCCCATCGGCGAAAACGAGCTGTTCTTCCTCTTACAGGGTCTGAAGTGGACCGTGCTGCTGGCCATCATCGGCTTTGTCGGCGGAGGCATATTCGGAATCCTGATCGCTCTGGTACGCACGTCGAAGAACCGCTTCTCACGTTTGGTGTCGTCGGGCTACATAGCGCTCTTCCAGGGCACGCCGCTGCTGATGCAGCTCTTCGTCGTCTACTACGGCGTCGCGCTATTGGGCGTGGACGTCAATGCATGGATCGCTGTGGCCATCGCGTTCACCCTCCATGCAAGCGCCTTCCTGGGCGAGATCTGGCGCGGTTCGATCGAAGCCGTTCCGAAGGGCCAGACCGAAGCCGCGAGCGCACTCGGGCTGCATTACATCTCCCGAATGAAGGACGTTGTCCTGCCACAGGCGCTGAAGATTTCGATGCCTGCGACCATCGGATTTCTCGTTCAACTCATCAAGGGCACATCGCTTGCAGCAATCGTCGGCTTCATCGAGCTGACCCGTGCCGGACAGATCATTTCGAACCAGACCTACCGCCCACTGCTCGTCTTCGGGATCGTCGGAATGGTCTACTTCATCATTTGTTGGCCTCTCTCCCACATCGGGAGCGGCCTCGAAAAACGGATGGCGAAAGCCGCCCGCTAACCTTGCTTCACCCGAAGCAAAGACCACAGAGGAGGAGAATGGAAATGCATAACAATCGCAGACAATTTCTTGGAATGGCCCTCGCTACGGCCGCCTTCGCCACGGTAGGCGCCGCAGCGGCTTCCGCGGCGACCGTCGAGGAGATCAAGGCCAAGGGCACGATCGTCGTCGGCATTCAGGGCGACAACGCGCCATGGGGCTTCGTCAACTCGAGCGGCAAGCAGGACGGGTTCGACGCTGATATCGCGACACTCTTCGCTAGGGAACTCGGAGTTAAGGTCCAGTTCCAGCCGCTCGCCGTCGCCAACCGCATTCCGGCCCTGACCACCGGTAAGGTCGATATCCTGTTCGCCACGATGGCGATGACGGAAGAGCGCGCCAAATCGATCCAGTACAGCAAGCCATACGCGGCAAACACGATTTCGCTCTATGCGGCAAAGGCCGATACCGCGAAAACGCCTGCCGATGTTGCCGGGTGGGAAATCGGCGTGCCGAAGTCCAGCTCGCAGGACAAGGCCATTACCGACGCTGTGGGATCGACGGCGACCATCCGCCGCTTCGACGACGACGCTGCAACCATTCAGGCGCTGGTCTCCGGACAGGTCAAGGCCGTCGGAGGCAACATGTTCTACGGACAGCGGCTCGATGCCGCCAGCCCCGGCACCTACGAGCGCAAGATCGACTTTCTGACGACTTACAATGGCGTCGGAACGCGACTGGGCGAGAAGGACTGGAACGAGGCCGTCAATGCCTTCCTCGACAAGATCAAGGGGAATGGCGAACTTGCCGCCATCACCAAGAAGTGGATGAACATCGATCTGCCGAAGTTCCCGGAATCCATCCCCAACATCCCGTTCACCGTCAAGTAAAGCATACATGGAGGGCGCCGTGCTCAGTTCCGCTAATGACCAGTCGACATTGATATCCCTTGAAAAGGTTCAGAAATGGTACGGCTCCTTCCATGCGTTGAAAAATATCAGCCTGTCGGTCCGCAAAGGCGAGAAGATCGTCCTTTGCGGGCCTTCGGGTTCCGGAAAGTCGACGTTAATCCGCTGCATCAACGCTCTTGAGTTGATCCAGGAAGGCAGGATCGTCGTCGACGGACAATCGCTCGACGGCACGAGCAAGGCGGTTGACGCCATTCGGCGCGAAGTCGGGATGGTGTTCCAGAACTTCAATTTGTTCCCCCACATGACCGTTCTGCAGAACTGCGCGCTTGCGCCCATGAGGGTCCGCGGAACCAGCCGGGCTGACGCCGAGAGGCTGGCGAGAAAATACCTCGAACGGGTTCGGATCCTTGATCAGGCGGAGAAGTATCCCGCGCAGCTCAGCGGTGGCCAGCAGCAGCGTGTCGCTATTGCCAGGGCGCTTTGCATGGAGCCCAAGGCGATGCTGTTCGACGAACCCACATCGGCGCTCGATCCGGAAATGGTCAAGGAAGTGCTGGACACGATGATCGGCCTCGCACGCGACGGCATGACCATGATCTGCGTGACCCATGAAATGGGTTTTGCCCGTCAAGTTGCAGACCGGGTCATCTTCATGGCTTCCGGCGAGATCATAGAGGAGGCCGAGCCCGAGGTCTTCTTCAAGTCTCCGACGCATGAGCGCACCAAGGCCTTCCTTGGCGAGATCCTCGCACATCACTGAGCCGATTGGGTTATCGAAATGAACAACAACACATTCCTCGTCGGTCTCATCGGGGCCGACATCCAGATGTCGAAGTCTCCCGCGCTTCATGAAACCGAGGCGCGGCACCTGAAGCTGGATTACCATTACGAGCTCGTCGACCTCGCCGAGCGCGGTCTACCCGCTTCTGCGTTGTCAGGACTGCTCGCAGAACTTGAGGACCGTGGCTTCGCAGGAAGCAACATCACGCACCCGTGCAAGCAGACGGTCATCGCTCATCTTACGAGCCTGTCCGAGGACGCCGAGATGCTCGGAGCGGTCAACACAGTCGTGCTTCGGGATGGAAAGCGGATCGGGCACAATACGGATTGGTATGGCTTCTATAAGAATTTCGAGCGGGGCATGCCCGGTGTCGCCAAAACGCATGCCGTCCTGCTCGGCGCAGGCGGCGCAGGAGTCGCCGTCGCGCACGCGGCCATCAAGCTCGGTATCGAGATGCTCTCGATCTTCGACCAGGACACAAATCGCGCCGCCGCGCTTGCCGATCAGCTCAACCGGCGCTTTTCAAGAACCTGCGCGCAGCCGATCAGAGAGGTCGGCGCGGCGCTCGATTCTGCGGATGGGCTGATCCACGCTACCCCGACGGGGATGCGAAGTCATCCCGGTCTGCCGATCGATCCGGAATGGCTTCATCCACATCACTGGGTCGCCGATATCGTCTACATGCCGCTCGTGACCGAACTTCTGGCCCTGGCGGAGGAGAAGGGGTGCAGGACCTTGCCGGGCGGCGGCATGACCGTGTTCCAGGCCGCGGCGGCCTTTGAACTGTTCACGGGCGTAAAACCGGATGCGGAACGCATGTCGCGCCACTTCGAAGAATTGTGTCGAGCTCCAGCCTGACCGGGAGGACATGTCTTGCCGCACATCATTATCGACTATAGCCAGGGTGCTGCCGAACGGGTGGCGATCGATGAATTGACCAGAGCGGTCCACCACCGGGTGCGCGACGGGGGCCTGGTGAGGCCCACGGCCGTGCGGACCTTCGCCAGGGAGGCGACCTTCTCCTGCGTCGGTGACGAGCATCCGGAAAATCACTTCATCCAGATAATCGTGCGCATGGCCCCTGGCCGGCCGGCAGAAACGAAGCGGGAGTTGTTAAAGGCGGTCCTCGAAGCTGCGCGCGATGTCGCAGCCCCCGCGCTGCAAGCAGGGCGGCTGGGGCTGCGGGCCGATCTTTACGAGTCCGATCCGAATTTCGCATTCCAGGAAATAGCGTTCGCCTAAGCTTGGCAACGCCCTCACAAGGAGAATTACAATGAGCCTGATCTACGTTCTGAATGGCCCAAATCTCAATTTGCTCGGCAAGCGACAGCCTCACATCTATGGTCACGAGACGCTGGCCGATGTCGAGGCAGACTGCCGGAAAGTGGCCTCGGAACTCGGCCACGAGATCTGTTTCCACCAGAGCAACCGTGAATATGAAATCATCGACTGGATTCACGAAGCGCGCGAAGACGGAGGCGGCATCGTCATCAATCCGGCCGCATTCACGCACACGTCGCTTGCGATCCTCGATGCCTTGAACACGTTCGAAGGTCCCGTCATCGAGATCCATATCTCCAACATGTATAAGCGCGAAAGCTTCCGTCATCATTCCTTCGTTTCCCACCGCGCCGACGGCATCATCACCGGTCTTGGTACGGAGGGCTATACGCTCGGAATCCGCCGCGTCGCGACGATGCTCACGGCACCGAAGAAGGACTGACAAATGACTCCTCCGGTCAAACTGGCGGTCCTCGGCGCGGGGCTTATCGGGAAACGCCACATCAAACACGTGCTGGACGAACCGATGGCGGAGCTTGTCGCGATCGTCGACCCGAGCCCGGTTGGAAAGGGGATCGCCAGCGAGGTTGGCGTCAAATGGTTTTCCACCTTTGCTGAGATGGTCGCCGCAGCGCGTCCTGACGGCGTTATCATCGCGACGCCCAACCAGATCCATGTCAGAAACGGTTTTGAGGCCCTCGAGGCCGGCATCCCGGCATTGATCGAGAAGCCCATCGTCGACGATATTGCTGCTGGCGAGAGGCTCGTTGAGATGGCCGAGGCCAAATGCGTTCCGCTGCTGACCGGACATCATCGCCGACATAATCCGATGATGCAAAGAGCTAAACAGATTATCGAAAGCGGAAAGCTCGGACGAATACTGGTCGTGAATGCCATGTTCTGGCTATTCAAACCGGAGGAATACTTCGACACTTCCTGGCGGCGCGAACGCGGCGCGGGACCAGTCTTTCTCAATCTGATCCACGACATCGACAACCTTCGCTACCTATTCGGGGATGTCACGGCGGTCCAGGCGCTCGAATCCAACGCAGTTCGCGGAAACGCCGTTGAGGAGACCGCGGTGATCCTCATCGAGTTCAAGAACGGAATTCTCGGGACTGCTTCCGTTTCGGATTCCGTCGTCGCGCCATGGAGTTGGGAGATGACGACCGGCGAGAACCCCGCTTACCCTAAAACCGAGGAGGCTTGCTACATGATCGGCGGCACCCACGGGTCGCTGTCGGTGCCGTCGCTCAACATGTGGAGCAATCCGGGCAAAAGGAGCTGGATGGAACCGTTCGAATGTCATCGCGCCGAAATCGAGAACGAGGATCCGCTAGTCCTGCAGATACGCCAGCTTTGCAGGGTCATCAGAGGGGAAGAAGCGCCGCTGGTCAGCGGACGTGAGGGACTAGAAACCTTAAAGGTTATCGACGCCGTGAAGCGATCCGCCGCGGCGGGCAAGCGTATCAGTCTGACCTAAATCGTTCGCGCCAGGTTACGGCGGTCGGGGAGCATTAAGTCATTCACCGAGCTGAAGCGCGGTGGCGGCATTCCTGAGATGTCCCTCGGGTCAAGCCCGAGGACAGGAATGAGGGAGGTTGAAGTACGGCGCATGCGAGGCCGGATACCGTTGTCATGCAGAACCGCTTTGCAGAGAACTAAAGACCCGGAAGGAAAGAATCCTTCCGCCCGGGCCTCTTTATTTCAAAGCTTCGGCCGGCCGAAGCCGGCATGTCAATCCGGCGCGGAGGTCTGCAGGGCGAGAGCGTGCAATACGCCGCCCATGTTTCCCTTCAGCGCCTCGTAGACCATCTGGTGCTGCTGTACGCGGCTCTTGCCGCGGAAGGCTTCAGCGACGACTTCGGCGGCGTAGTGATCGCCGTCGCCCGCCAGATCGCGGATAGTCACCTTGGCACCGGGAATCCCAGCCTTGATCATGTCTTCGATATCGCCGGGTTTCATGGCCATGATCGTTACTCCTTGCGCATCATTCCGCGGCAAGCTCGCCGCGGCCTTCCATGAAGTCAGGGAACCACGATTCATGGGCATCGCGCAATTGCTGAATCGGCAGTGAAATAAGATCGCCGACATCAAGTGTATCGCCCCCGACCGTGCCGAGGCGACGGAAGGGAACGCCGGCGCCTTCCGCATTGACGCAGACGAAATCGGCGACATCGGCCGGCACAGTCAGCACATAACGGGCCTGGTCTTCGCCGAAGAGCAGCGCATGCGCAGCACCCTTGCCTTCGCCGAGACCGATCTTCATGCCTTTGTCCGAGGCCATGGCCATTTCGGCGAGCGCGACGGCCAGACCGCCCGAGGATATGTCGTGGCAGGCGGTCGCCTGGCCGTTGCGGATGACGGAGCGGACGAAATCGCCATTGCGGCGCTCGGCGAAGAGATCGACTTCCGGCGCCGGCCCTTCACGACTGGAGAGCAGGTCTCTGAGATAGACGGACTGACCGAGATGGCTGCCGTCGACGCCGATCATGATTACCTTGTCGCCGTCATTGGCGCTGCCGATGCGGACCATCTTGCGCCAGTCCGGCAGCAGGCCGACGCCTGCAATCGTCGGCGTCGGCAGGATGGCGACGCCATTTGTCTCGTTGTAGAGCGAGACGTTGCCGGAGACAATCGGAAAGTCGAGCGCGCGGCATGCTTCGCCGATGCCCTTCACCGCCTGCACGAACTGGCCCATGATCTCGGGCTTTTCGGGGTTGCCGAAGTTCAAATTGTCGGTGGCAGCGAGCGGCTCGGCGCCGGTCGCGGTGATGTTGCGCCAGCATTCGGCGACCGCCTGCTTGCCGCCCTCGAAGGGATCAGCCTCGACATAACGCGGCGTCACGTCGGAGGAGAAGGCAAGCGCCTTGCTCTTGTGGCCATCGACGCGCACGACGCCGGCGTCGCCGCCGGGGAGCTGCAGCGAGTTGCCTTGGATCAGCGTGTCATACTGCTCATAGACCCAGCGGCGGCTCGACTGATTGGCGGAGCCGACGAGCTGGAGCAGCGCCTGGCCGTAATCCTTAGGCGCCACGACGAGATTGGCGGGCAGGGGCGCAGGCTTGCCGGATTCACGCCAGGGGCGGTCATATTCCGGCGCCTGGTCGCCGAGATCCTTGATCGGCAGGTTGGCGACTTCTTCGCCCTGATGCATGACGCGGAAGCGCAGGTCGTCGGTCGTCCTGCCGACGATGGCAAAGTCGAGGCCCCATTTGACGAAGATCGCCTTGGCCTGCTCTTCCTTTTCGGGCTGCAGCACCATGAGCATGCGCTCCTGGCTTTCCGACAGCATCATCTCATAGGCGGTCATCCGCTCTTCACGGACCGGCACCTTGTCGAGTTCCAGCAGAATGCCGAGATCGCCCTTGGCGCCCATTTCGACGGCCGAGCAGGTGAGGCCGGCCGCACCCATGTCCTGGATGGCGATGACGGCGCCGGTCTGCATCAACTCGAGGCAGGCTTCGAGCAGGCATTTTTCGGTGAAGGGGTCGCCGACCTGAACTGTCGGGCGCTTTTCTTCGATCGATTCGTCGAATTCGGCCGATGCCATTGTCGCGCCGCCGACGCCGTCGCGGCCGGTCTTAGCGCCGAGATAGACGACCGGAAGACCGACGCCCTTGGCTTCGGAGAGGAAGATGGCGTTGGATTTGGCGATACCAGCGGCAAAGGCGTTGACGAGTATGTTGCCGTTATAACGCGCATCGAACTCGACTTCGCCACCGACCGTGGGAACGCCGAAGGAATTGCCGTAACCGCCGACTCCGGAAACGACGCCGGAGACGAGATGGCGGGTCTTCGGATGATCCGGTTCGCCAAAACGCAGCGCGTTCATCGCGGCGATCGGGCGCGCGCCCATGGTGAAGACGTCGCGAAGGATGCCGCCGACGCCGGTCGCAGCACCCTGGTATGGCTCGATATAGGAGGGGTGGTTGTGGCTCTCCATCTTGAAGACGACGCAATCCCCGTCATCGATATCGACGACGCCGGCATTCTCGCCAGGCCCCTGGATGACGCGTGGCCCCTTGGTCGGCAGCGTGCGCAGCCATTTCTTCGAGGATTTGTAGGAGCAGTGCTCGTTCCACATGGCCGAGAAGATGCCGAGCTCGGTGAAGGTCGGCTCGCGGCCGATCAGATCCAGGATGCGCTGGTACTCGTCCGGCTTCAGGCCGTGGCTTGCAATGAGTTCCGGCGTGATCGGGATGGTGTTTGGAATGGTCATGAGCGGAAAGTCCCTGGCGCGTTTTGCGCTGTCTTTAGCTTATGTAGCGGCGACGCGCGACAGAAAAAAGCCCGCCGTCAACAGAGGGCGGGCAGGCTTTTCTCGTAAAGGCGCCAATCGCTCAGAACTTGTAGCCGATCTGGATGCCGGCGCGCGTCATTCCGTCATTCGGGCCGTCGCAGAGATCGGCATGAGAGGAGTGGGCGATCTGGGCCATCACGTTCCAATTGCGGGTTAAACGGTAACCGGCGCCGACATATTCGTGGAACAGGACGCGGCAGCCGAGTTCCGGGCCGTCATCATTGTCGTCCAGCTCGCCGGTATGGATGACGCCGCCGAATCCGGCTTCGGCAAAGAGTTTTTCGTTGAGATCGACTGTCCAGGTGAAGCCCGTGAAGAATTGGGTTGCTTCACCCGAAGTGCCGATCGACGTGCCGAGATGGACACGAGGATGCAACAGCTGTTGCTGCCAGCCGACAGCCTCCTCATATCCGAAAGGATCGAAGAGAGCGGTAATCTCCGGAAAGACGCCATCTTCCCCGGCACGACCCGATTGCACCGAGGCGGAGGCCCCGAAACGCAATTCATCGAATATCTGCTCGCCGGCATTGACCGAACCCGCCATCGAGGTGACGGCTACGGCCGCCACGGATGCCAGCCCCAAGAAGCGTAACGCGATCTTTCCGAACTCGACCCTCATCTGCCGTCCTTTGATTCGCACCAAGCGGGGATAACAAAGAGGTAGCATGGGGGTCGCAGTGGTAAAGCGCTCTCGTCAGGCGTGTGCGTTTTTTGGAATTATGGCGTGTATTTGCAACAGGTCATATTTCGCCGTCATAGGCGGATCCGCCATTTTCCAGCAGCCGGCGCAGGATAATCAGGCCTGCGGTCAATTCCTGGCCCGTTTTGGGTGAGGAGAAGCCGATGCGAATGCGGTAGTAGGTTTTCTCGCTGCGAGCCGCCTTGAATTCGTCCTCGTCATCGACCAGCACGCCGTCGCGAAAGGCGGCATTCTTGAAGGTGCCGGACATCCAGGGCTCCGGCAGTTTCAGCCAGAGGAAGGGCGCATGCGGGTGCCACGCGAAGTCGAAACCCTGCAGATGCTCGCGGGCGAGGTGGGCGCGCCGGGAGAGTTCTCCGATAACTTCCTTGCGGATCTCGTGCGCCCGGCCGCTTTCGACCAGGCGGGCACAGGTCTCCGCCAGGATGAAAGGCAGGCCGCCCGTGACCATCCTGTGCGTCACCTTGATGCGCTGGGCAAAGTGTGGCGGGCAGGCGACCCAGCCGCCGCGCACACCGGCGGCGACCGATTTTGACAGGCCGTTGACCAGGAAGGTGCGGTCGGGCGCAAGCGCGGCGATGAGCGGCGTCTCATCGTCGGCCATGCCGCCGTAGAGGTCGTCCTCGATTAGCCAGACGCTGTGCTTTCTGGCAATTGCAGCAATTGCTGCGCGCCGCTCGTAGGGCATGATCGTCACTGTCGGATTATGAACCGTCGGCATCAGGAAGGCGATCTTCGGATGCTGCTGCTGGCAGAGCCTTTCGAAATCGTCGGGAATGACGCCGAATTCGTCGGAATCGACCGTCACCGTGCGGCGGCCGAGAAGACGGGCGCTGCGGCTGACCTGGGTATAGGTCAGATTTTCGAAGACGATCTTGTCGCCCGGCGCCGAGACAGCGGCAATAACGGCGACCGCCGCGGCATGGGCGCCGAGCGTCGGTACGATGTTTTCGACCTCCGGTGTCCAGCCGCTGCGGGCAAGCCAGCGGCGGCCGGCGTCGAACCAGTTGCGCGGAAAACTACGGGAATAGGAGGAAATCTCGGTGAGATGCTGTTCGCCGATCTCGGCGAGGATGGCTGAGATGATCTTGCCTTGGCCGAGGTCTGGGGCGGCTGTCGTATCGAAACGGATCTTGTCGGCGGGCGCGTCCTGAAAGCGAGTGCCGCCGAGCGAGACGGCCAGTGCATCGGTTTGTTCGCCGGGCGGCATCTCGGCGCGGTTCAGCACATAGGTGCCGCGGCCCACCTCGCCGGCAATCAGGCCGCGCTCGTGCACCAGCGCATAGGCGCGGCCGATCGTGCCGATCGTCACGCCGATATCATAGGCAAGATTGCGCTGCGGCGGCAACTTGCTGCCGGCGGGCAGGGCGCCGCTCGCAATGGCGGATTCGATGCTGTCGGCAAGTCGGAGATAGACCGGCCCGGAGCCGCGGGAAAGATCAGGAAGCCAATTTGTCATGGTGACAATTGCTTATATTGTCACCGCGTACATGTCAAGATTAAGAGTCAATCCCAAGGATGAGCCGAGAGGATCCCCGAAATGTCTGCATTGCCCGAAATCAACACGCCAATTGTACCTATTGTCTCTTATGAGGACAGGCGCCTCATCCTTCCCAGCCCGCCTGCCGAAGCGACGACGCATCTGGGACGGATCTGGGCCGCCATTCGTCTCTGGCATCAGAAGCGGGAGGGCCGGCGCGCGCTCAGGGAGCTTACTGCGGCAGGACTCAAGGATATCGGGGTTTCGCAGTCCGAAGCCGCACGCGAAATCAGCAAGTCATTTTTCTGGGACTGATGCTGCGGGCGACCGCAGCGATCATTTGCAGGCCCTGTTGCCGCCGGACCAACGATTGACATCGGCGGCGATGCGGCCGGCGACAGGCTCCTGCATAATCGGACCAAAGGCCTGCAGATGGGCAGGGCTTCCCTCGGCCTGGACGACGAGCAGCGGCCGGCTTTCCGGGCTGCCCTTGTGGACGAGCAGGATGCGCGGCCGACCGGAGAAGGAATTGAGTTCCGGAGCGAGCTTATAGGCTGCAAAGGCCGGATCGCCAGATTTGAACCAGCAGGCATTGGCGCCGAGCGCTACGCGCTCCATCGTCGGCAACGCCGCCCGGTTTGGGCCTGCCGCCGGTGCCGGCGACTGGCAGGCCGCGACAACGGTTGCCAGAGCGGTCAACAAAGCGGCGTTTGCGACGGTGAGGCGAGGGCGCATTGATCTTGCTCCAGTGATCCGGATGAAGGTCTTCTCGGCTGCATGCCGTTGCCCGCGGTAGGCCTGCGGGCGGCATGGCTGAGGTGAGGTCAGGCGGCGACGACGTCGAGCGCCGAGGCGAAGAGGCCCCGGCCATCCGAACCGCCATGGGCGGCCTCGATCAGGTTTTCCGGATGCGGCATCATGCCGAGCACATTGCCCTTTTCGTTCATCACGCCGGCAATGTCGTTGATCGAACCGTTCGGATTGGTGCCCTCGGCATAACGGAACAGAACCTGACCATTGCCCTCGATCTTCGCCAGCGTCGCTTCGTCGGCAAAATAATTGCCATCGTGATGGGCGACCGGGCAACGGATGACCTGTCCTTGCGCGTAGGCGCGGGTGAAATCCGTCTCGGCATTGACGACTTCGAGCTTGATCTCGCGGCAGACGAATTTCAGCGAGGCGTTGCGCATCAGCGCGCCCGGCAGCAGGCGCGCTTCGACGAGGATCTGGAAGCCGTTGCAGACGCCGAGCACCTTCACGCCCTTTGCAGCCTTGTCGATGATCGCCTGCATGACCGGCATTCGGGCGGCGATCGCGCCGCAGCGCAGATAATCGCCATAGGAGAAGCCACCGGGGATGACGATCAGGTCAACGTCGGGGATTTCCGTCTCCGTTTGCCAGATCGTCACCGGCTGATGACCCGAGATCTTGGTGAGAGCGGCGATCATGTCGCGATCGCGGTTGAGGCCCGGAAGTTGAACGACGGCTGATTTCATAGAGTCCCCGCATTTCGCGAAAGATATTGGACTGGAACGCTCTCGGCGAGCCATACTCCATTGTCCGCGACAAAGAAAGAATGGCCTTCTGAAAACATGGCGGCTGCGTCGACACGCAGAATGATATAGTCGCCCTTGCGGCGCACGGCGACAATTTTCGCCGTTTCGATGTCGGCCGACAGATGGACGTGGTGCCGCTCCATCTTTTTCAGGCCTTCGCGCTCGATCGACGGCCAGTTCGTGAGTGACGTGCCGTGAAAGAGAACTGCCGGCGGTTCAACCGGGGCTAACGCCAGATCGACCTCGACACTGTGGCCCTGATTGGCGCGGATCCTGTTATCGACAAGCGTGAAGCGTTTCTTCGGACTGTTGTCGATGATCTCGACGATATCGGCGCGGGAGACGCCGTATTTCGACGTCAGCACCTTTTCGAGATCATCGAACGATACCCAACCCTCGGCATCAAGCGTCAAGCCTGCGGCATCCGGCGCATGGCGCAAAACATAGCTCATGAATTTCGAGACTTCCGTCTCCAGCTTTGCCTTCAGCATGACGCTCAATCCATAAGACCCGCCGGTTGACGGGCAGGTCTGCAGGTCAGTCGATCGCGATCGCGTAATTCTCGATGACCGTGTTGGCGAGCAGTTTTTCGCACATCGCCTTGAGGTCTGCCTCGGCGCTGGCCTTGTCGGCGCCTTCGAGCTCGAGGTCGAAGACCTTGCCCTGCCTTACATGGCCGACGCCCGAAAAGCCGAGGGCGCTGAGCGCCCCTTCGATGGCCTTGCCCTGCGGATCGAGAACGCCGTTTTTCAGCGTGACGGTGACACGAGCCTTGATCACTTTGTCTTTCCTGCCTTACTTGACCAGACGATCTTTACTTAACCAAAACGGGGCCGGTGCCGCGCACAGGCTCGTTTTCATTGATGATGCCGAGACGGCGAGCGACTTCGGAGTAGGCTTCAAGCAAGCCACCGAGGTCGCGGCGGAAGCGGTCCTTGTCCATCTTCTCGCGGGTTTCGATATCCCAGAGCCGGCAGCTGTCCGGCGAGATCTCGTCGGCGAGGATGATGCGCATCAGATCGCCTTCGAAGAGGCGGCCGCATTCGATCTTGAAATCGACAAGCTGGATGCCGACGCCGAGGAAGAGACCGGTCATGAAATCGTTGACGCGGATGGCGAGCGCCATGATGTCGTCGAGCTCGGCCGGATTGGCCCAGCCGAAGGCGGTGATGTGCTCTTCGGAGACCATCGGATCGTCGAGCGCATCGGACTTGTAATAGAACTCGATGATCGAGCGGGGCAGCACGACGCCTTCCTCGATACCAAGGCGCTTGGCGAGAGAACCGGCAGCGACGTTGCGCACGACGATCTCCAGCGGGATCATCTCCACTTCCCTGATCAGCTGCTCGCGCATATTGAGCCGGCGGATGAAATGGGTGGGGATGCCGATCTTGTTCAGGTGGCTGAAGATATATTCGGAAATGCGGTTGTTGAGGACGCCCTTGCCGTCGATGACTTCGTGTTTCTTCTTGTTGAAGGCGGTGGCATCGTCCTTGAAGAACTGGATCAAAGTGCCCGGCTCCGGACCCTCATACAGAATCTTTGCCTTGCCCTCGTAGATACGGCGGCGACGGTTCATCTTGGTCATTCTCTGTTGTTGGCGCTCTTGGGATAGCGCGAGTGGATCGATCTCGTGGCGTCCCCTTAAAGGAAAAGAGAGTGTTTCACAATCCGCCTGTCGCTCCTTCCCCGGTTTCCGGATTTCGTGGCCGCGGTTCCCGGATTTGGTGGCTCTATTTCGGGATTTTACGGAATAGCGCCAAGAGAATCGAATGAATTCGCTTTACGAGTCTAGCGGCTTTTCCTCTACGGTGGAATGAAGGCGAAATGGCGGGCCGCTTATACAGGTTTTATTTGACTCTTCTGCTTGGCAGCGCGCGGCGAAGATGCGTCTGCAGGCCGCGCGCGGCGGTCAGCCCGAGGCGCCAGCATCCGGCGCGAATGAAGGAGGGGATCTGCATGGCCGGCATCGGCCGTGCGAGCGCATAGCCCTGCAGCGTGTCGCAGCCGAGTTGCTCCAGAATGCGGACATGATCCGCCGTCTCCACGCCCTCGGCAATGACGAGAATATTGAGCGAGCGCCCGATATCGATGATCGCGCCGACGAGCTTACGCTGCTCGGCCGAGTGCGGCAGCATGCGGATCAGCTCGCGATCAATCTTCAGCGTGTTCGGGCTCAGGCGCAGAAGGCTGACGATCGAGGCGTGGCCGGTGCCGAAGTCGTCGATATGGATGTCGATGCCGAGCTTGCGCAGCTTTTTCAAATTGGCGGCCACCGCCTCGTCGCAATCGTCGAGCGAGATCGATTCCAGCAGTTCGAAGGCGATGGCGCCGGGTTCGATCTTCAGGGCGCGGAGCTTTTTGCCGAGGTCGGGATCGGTCAGCCGCCGGGCGGAAACGTTGACCGATATTTTGGGGATCGATAGCCCATCCTTTATCCAGGCACGCCGGTCTGCCAGCGCGCGCTCCAGGATCAAGGCGTCGATCGTCGAGACGACGTCGAGATCCTCGGCGATATCGAGAAAGCGATCCGGCGTCAGCAGCCCGTGCACGGGGTGTTGCCAGCGGGCGAGCGTCTCGATGCCTGTGACATCGAGCGTGCGGGCGTCGAACTGCAACTGATAGAACGGCACGAATTCATCGCGCTCCAGGCCGATGAGGATTTCATCGGCGAGCTGCTTGGCGGAGACGATATCGTTGCGGGCCGATGCCGAGAAGAATTCGAAGCGGTTTCGGCCAAGACCCTTGGCGCGATAGAGCGCAATGTCGGCGTCAAGCAGCGTCTGCTTGGCGTCGAGCTTGGCGCCGCCATCGACCGCGATGCCGATGCTGGCGCCGAAACGGCAGTCATGCCCCTCATATCTGACGGGCCGGCGCAATTCGCGGATCAGGCGTTCGGCCAGGCTGGCGATCTTCTTCGATGCAGCATCGACGGCGCAGAGGATGACAAATTCGTCACCGCCGATACGCGCGACGAAATCAGCGGCGCGAACGGAATGTCTGAGCACATTTGCGGTGTGTTGCAGCATTGCGTCGCCCGCCCGATGGCCGAGGGTATCGTTGATCTGCTTGAAGCGGTCGAGATCGATATGCAGAACCGCCAAAGCGAGGCCGTTAACCCGGCATTCCGCTGCTCGGTCGTCCAGCATCTTGTCGAGATAGCGGCGGTTTGGCAGGCCGGTGAGGTAATCGTGCAACGCCAGATGCTCGATGCTCTCCTTGGCGGCTTCGAGTTCGCGGTTGCGGGCTTCCGCCAAATCCTTGGCGCGCTGCAGCTCGTTGCGAAGCGCGACCTCCTCGGTGACGTCCCAATTGGCGCCGATCAGTTTGCGTTGGCCGTTGCCGTCGACGAAGAAGGCCGAGCGGGCACGGATGATTCGTTCGACTCCGTCGCCGCGGATGATGCGGTATTCCTGCTGAAAATCGCTGCCGCTTTCGACGCTGCGATCGGCGAGGCCGAGCACGCGTTCACGGTCATCCGGATGCAGGCTCTTGGCCCAGGCGTCACCGCCGATCTTGCGTGCCGCACCCTGCAAGCCGTAGATGGCAATGAGGCGATCATCCCATTCGACGACGTCATTTTCGATATCGGCCTCGAAGACGCCGATGCGGGAAACTTCCAGCGCCAGGTCGAGCCGGCGCGACAGGCGCGACAGCGTCTCCTCGGCTTCCTTGCGGGCGGTGATATCGGTATCCGTTCCAACGACGCGCGTCGGTACGCCATTCTCATCCCACTCGACGCAGGCCCCACGGCAGTCGATCCAGACCCAGTGGCCGTCCCTGTGGCGTTCACGATATTGGAAGATCTGATAATCCGGATCGCCGGCATTCTGCCGGTCGATCGCATGAGCGACGAAGTCGCGGTCGTCCGGATGGACGAGTTGCAGCCAAGCCTCGTAGTCGCCGGCGACGTCCTCGTCCGGCGCCATTCCCCGGATGGTTTTCCACGTCGGCGAATAATATTTCCGGTTTAGACGGTAATTGTGGTCCCATACGCCGAGGCCGGAACCAACAAGCGCATGGTTCCAGCGGCTCTCGCGCTCAGCCAGATCAGAATCGTCGGTCGACCCATCGCCGGCCTCAGCCGCTGCAGGATCGCCATGCGCTTCATGGGCCCCTGAATGGGCTTTCCTCACGGGCATTCTCGCTGATTTCATCTCGGCGCAGTCTGCGGCACTTCTATTAAGAAAGCCTTAGAAAGTAGTCGCTGAAATGACGAGCGCCGGGTCTCCCAAATCAGACAGAGAGGCGGCTGAGGAACTGGGCGAAGACCATTGTTCCTTCCGGCCAGGGGCCGTGCCCGGATTCAGTGCTGATATGTCCCGCCTCGCCGGCATCGACGAGGAAGGAACCCCAGCAACTGGCGATATCGTCGGCATGCTCGTAGCTGCCGAACGGATCATTGCGGCTGGCGACGGTGATGGAAGGGAAGGGCAGTGGGTCGCGCGGATAGGGCCCGAAGGTCATCAGGTGCTTGGGGCGGATATCCGGATTGGTGACTTCAGGCGGAGCGACGAGGAAAGCGCCTGCCACCCGCTTGCGGAAATGCGGGATGGCATGGATTGCCGAGGGCACGCCGAGCGAATGGGCGACGAGCACAACGGGGCGGGTCGAGGCGTTCACCTCTTCGGCGATACGGGCGATCCAGTCCTCGCGGACCGGCTTCGTCCATTCGGCCTGTTCGACGCGCCGCGCCGTGCTGAGCTTCGCCTCCCAGCGGCTCTGCCAATGGCCGGGGCCGGAATTGGTATAGCCGGGGATGATAAGGATATCTGCGTCTGAGGCTTTCATAGTGCCGCCGATGTGAGAAAGCCCGCCAAAGATGTCAAGAGGGGGCGGCAAGGGAGAGAGCGACACGGGCGATGAATTTTGTTATGTTGCTCGAGTGCCGGTTGCGGATTTCGTATCGGCTTGCCCGCCGATGCGTATCCGCGGCCGACCAAAGTCTCGGCTGAGGAGGAGAAAGCCATGGCGGCATTTCATGTCATGACGGGTGCCAGTGAAAACCTGGCGCGGCCCGTGGTCAATCGCATCGGTATCGCCGACGTCTTCGACGCGCTGAAGCGCGGGCTCGACGATTTCAGTGAAAAGCCTTCCCACTATGTGTTCTTGTGCCTGATGTATCCAATCGCCGGCGTCTTCCTGACGCTGTGGACCTCCGGCGCCAACCTGCTGCCGATGATATTCCCGCTGATGTCCGGTTTCGTGCTGATCGGTCCGATTGCGGCGATCGGTCTTTATGAGATCAGCCGCCGACGCGAGGAAGGCCTCGATACGTCATGGACGCATGCGCTTGAGGTGCGCCATTCGCCGGCGCTGCCATCGATCATCGCCGTCGGACTGATGCTCTTTGCCCTTTTCGTCGTCTGGCTGGTGACGGCACAGACGCTGTACGCCAATCTTCTCGGTGATGTGTTCCCGCGCACCATGACGGACTTCACCCGCCAGGTCTTCGGTACGGCCCAGGGCCTGCAGTTGATCATCTGGGGCAATCTCATCGGTTTTGTCTTCGCGCTCGTCGTGCTGGCGATATCGGTCATCACCTTTCCGCTTCTGCTCGACCGCGACGTCGGAGCGGTTGCCGCCGTCGTGACCTCGATTCGTGCGACGATCGCCAATCCGGTACCGGTGCTGCTCTGGGGCCTGATCGTCGCCGGACTTCTCGTCGTCGGCACCATCCCGGTCTTTGCCGGACTCGCACTCGTTATCCCGATCCTCGGCCACGCGACCTGGCATCTCTACCGCAAGCTGATTGCGCGGGAAGCTGTGTAGCTTCGGTCCTGCCCGCGGGAAAACCTTGATACCGTGGGATCCCCGATTTTCGGGAACCTCGAACCTGCCTCGGAGTTTTTTACTCCGAGGAGAGATTTCAGAGGTGATGATGACGCATCTGTTTGCCCGCTTCGCAAGCAAGACATCGGAATGGGCGGGTAAGCCCGTCATCTTCATCCTGGCACTGTGCGTCGTTATTATCTGGGCCTTGCTCGGACCTTTCTTCGACTATTCGGAAACCTGGCAGCTCATCATCAACACGGGAACGACCATCATCACCTTCCTGATGGTCTTCGTCCTGCAGAACGCCCAGACGCGCGACACCCGGGCAATCCAAGCCAAACTCAACGAAATCATTTTGACAAGCCATGCGGAGAACCGCTTTATCGGCATCGAAAATCTCGACGAGGAAGAGCTGAAACATCTCGACGAACTGGTCGCCAAGGCCGCCAAGGGCAGGGGGCAGACGGAGGCCTGCCAAACGACCGAGATTGAGCTAGCGATGCCACCACCGAAAAAGGCGCAGGCGCGCAAACGCTCTGCGAATGCCAAAGCATCGAAGCAGAAACAACGGCCACTTGAGAAAAGCTAACCATCATCCATTCTGCAATCACAAAAGAAAAAGACAGAAATGAAAACGGCGCCTGCGTAGTCCCCGTCAGTCTGTTAAAAAGTCTCGTCCGTCATGCTCGGCCTTGTGCCGAGCATCTAATCACTGCAGTTTCTTGACAGGAAAACATCTATTTTCAGTCACTTAATTGGGTCGGCGCAGATCCTCGGCACAACAAAGCCGAGGATGACGTCGCGGCTTTCGCAGTAGTTTGTCAACAGTCGGACGGCGGCTACAAGACGCCGTCACATCGTTGCAGTCCGCTCAAGCGTTGCCGAAGACGCGGCGGAAGATCGTATCCACATGCTTCGTGTGATACCCAAGATCGAACTTCTCCCGAATATCCTCCTCGGACAAGGCAGCCCTGACCTCAGCGTCAGCCAGCAGCTCTTCCAGAAAATCCTTGCCCTGTTCCCAGACTTTCATGGCGTTGCGCTGCACCAGCCGGTAGGCGTCTTCGCGGGAGGTGCCGGCCTGGGTCAGCGCCAGGAGGACGCGCTGGGAGTGGACGAGGCCGCGGAACTTGTTGAGGTTCTTCTCCATGTTTTCGGGATAGACCAGCAGCTTTTCGACGACGCCGGCCAGACGCGACAGGGCGAAATCGAGGGTGACTGTGGCGTCCGGGCCGATCATGCGTTCGACCGAGGAATGGGAGATATCGCGCTCGTGCCAGAGGGCGACGTTTTCCATGGCCGGCATGGCGTAGGAGCGGACCATGCGGGCAAGGCCGGTAAGGTTTTCGGTCAGCACCGGGTTACGCTTGTGCGGCATGGCCGAGGAGCCCTTCTGGCCGGGCGAGAAGTATTCTTCCGCCTCCAGCACTTCGGTGCGCTGCAGATGGCGGATTTCGGTCGCGAGCCGCTCGATCGACGAGGCGACAACACCGAGGGTCGCGAAATACATGGCGTGGCGGTCGCGCGGGATGACCTGGGTCGAGACCGGCTCGGCCTTCAGGCCGAGTGCTTCGGCGACATGTTCCTCGACGCGTGGATCGATATTGGCGAAGGTGCCGACGGCGCCCGAGATGGCGCAGGTCGCGACTTCCTCGCGGGCAGCGACGAGACGCTGGCGGCAGCGCTCGAATTCGGCATAGGCAAGCGCCAGCTTGACGCCGAAGGTGGTCGGCTCGGCATGGATGCCGTGCGAGCGGCCGATGGTGACCGTGTCCTTGTGTTCGAAGGCGCGGGTTTTCAGCGCTGCGAGGAGCCGGTCGAGATCGGCGATGAGGATGTCAGTGGCACGCACCAGCTGGACGTTGAAGCAGGTGTCGAGCACGTCTGATGAGGTCATGCCCTGGTGGACGAAGCGCGCATCCGGGCCGACGATTTCGGCGAGGTGAGTCAGGAAGGCGATGACGTCATGCTTGGTGACCGCCTCGATTTCGTCGATGCGGGCGACGTCGAAGGTGGCCGCACCCCCTTTTTCCCAGATCGTCCTTGCCGCCGATTTCGGGATGACGCCGAGTTCGGCCAGCGCGTCGCAGGCATGTGCCTCGATCTCGAACCAGATGCGGAACTTGGTTTCGGGAGACCAGATGGCGACCATTTCAGGCCGGGAGTAACGCGGGATCATGGGCGGCTGCCTTCACTTCGAGAGGTTTGCTTCATTGAGTTAGCGCCCCTGTAGCAAAGACCGGCGGCAATCTCAACGCATGCGTTTGGTGAGATGATAGCTGCTGACGACGAGGCAGACGAGGCCGAGCGGCAGGAAAAGGCGAAGGCCGATCACCAGAAACTGGTAGACGGCACTGATGCCGGTGAAGACGAACTGGAAGGCCCAGGCGACGCTGCCGAAGGGCGCGTGCCAGCGCGAATAGAAGATCCGGTATTCCATGGCGAAGAGGAAGGCGGTCATCAGGATCGTGGCTGCCGTCAGCGTCACGAAGAAGGCGGCGAAGCGCGCTTCCGGTGGCCTGTTATAGGCAAAAAACCGAGCGACCGGCAGGGCGAAGGGCCAGGAGAGCAGGCCGCCGAGAAAATAGAGTGCCGCCACCTCGGCGAGCCGGCTCGTCTCGAGGCCGTTGCGGAGGTAAAGGCCGAGCATGGCGGCGGCCAGCATCTGCACGCCCCAGAGCAACGCACCGGCAAAGAGATCGGAGGAGGGCGGCTTTGCCGCCCTTAGGCGATCCATCCTGGGGCGATCCATGCTCAGGGATGGACCGGGACGGCGATCCAGCGTCCGTTCCTCTCAGCATCGAAGGCGAGAACCAGCGCAATGTGAATTTGATTTCCGTCTTCCGGCTGGTAGACCACCGCGCCGCCGATCCTGAATTCGACCGAGCATGTGCGGTCGGCCGGAACAGCCGTTGCCTGCCGCGCAGCCTGACGGTTCGGGACACCTTCCTTCTCGATCATCTGTAGGCTGAAACCAAGGACACGCTTGTCGACCGTTGCGCATTCCTTCGGCGTCGGCACCGGCGTCTCGCCGAGTGAGAGCGTATAGGGCGACTTCGGTGGCCCAT
This sequence comes from Rhizobium sp. L9, assembly GCF_002531885.1. Lineage (NCBI taxonomy): Bacteria > Pseudomonadati > Pseudomonadota > Alphaproteobacteria > Hyphomicrobiales > Rhizobiaceae > Rhizobium > Rhizobium sp. L9. Next base: position 117,802 of record NZ_NWSZ01000012.1, read on the forward strand.
CGATCGCAAGTGTGGTGTAGCGAAGTGTCTTCGAGGGCGAGCCGAGCTCGGTTGGCGGGTTGAAGGCGGCAATCAGACCCGGATTTGTCAGAACGTCGTACTTATCCATCTGGCTGCGCGCCGCCGTTAAGTTCTGCCGGCGGGCCTTGGAAAGATTGGCGTCCTTATCCGTCAGTTCGGTGCGAAAGGGGGTGCCTTCGAGATATTGGCCGCCGTCGGTATTGATGAAGTAGGTTTCCGAATAGGGAGTCTTGCTGTTTTCTTTGATGCCGAATTCCTGAAATGCGAAGACCTTGCCGTCAGCGGAAAAGCCGATCGGCTGGATGCTGGCAATGTCTCCGGCCAGCGACAAGCCGGGCAGGCCGGCCAATGCGGCGGCAATCATGCCACCAAAGATCAGACGCTTCCTCATGCTCGTGCCCCTTCGGCTGCCTGACGCAATTCGGCGACGGTCTTACGATAGCTGTCGACCGTACCGCCCTTGAAAATTGCCGAGCCGGCAACGAGCACGTTGCCGCCGGCGCGCGCGATATCAGGCGCCGTTTCTACGGTGACGCCGCCGTCAACCTCGAGTTCGATCGGCCGGTCACCGATCAGAGACTTTGCCGCGGCGATCTTGGCCGTCATCGCCGGAATGAATTTCTGCCCGCCGAAACCGGGATTGACCGACATGATGAGGATGAGGTTGACGTCGTCGACCACGTTCTCGATGGCGCTCAGCGGCGTCGCCGGATTGATCGTCACGCCGACCTTCTTGCCAAGATTGCGGATGGTTTGCAGCGAGCGGTGCAGATGTGGCCCGGATTCGGCATGCACGGTGATGCGGTCGCAGCCCGCCTTGGCGAAGGCTTCGAGGTAGTCATCGGCCGGAGAGATCATCAGATGGCAGTCGAAAGTGGCATTCGTATAGGAACGCAGCGACTTGATGACATCGGGACCGAAGGAGATGTTCGGCACGAAATGCCCATCCATCACGTCAAGGTGGATCCAGTCGGCGCCGGCGGCCGTTACGTCGCGCACCTCCTCGCCGAGCCTGGCGAAATCCGCCGCGAGGATCGAAGGGGCAATGCGAATGGGCAGCGTCATCAAGTCTTACTCCCGTATGGGCGCCATCTGCGCACGGCGCCGGAATTCAGGGCTGGCGGCCGCTCATTGCGTCGGCGCAGCAGGTGGAAAAAAGCCATTGCCCCGCCATTCAAGCAGGCGGTAGGGGTTTTGCGAAAGCTCGTGCGCGCCGGTGAAGGCGACCGCGCCGATTGGTGTCTGGAACGTCGTGCCGACAAGGGTCTCCCGCAGCGGCTTGCCGGCGGCAGCGGCGGCTTCGGCCGCCTGGCCGGCAATCAGGGCCGCCGCCAGGGATGGCAGGACATAACCTTCAGGCTCGGTGCCCTTGGCGCGCAAAGCGCCGGCCGCCGGCGCGCCTTCTGGAAAAAGCGCATATTCGGGCAGGGCGACGGCACGCACCCCGGGGGCGAGAGGCTGCGGCTGATCGGCGGCGCGCATGGCGTCGCCGCCGAGGATCGACAGCGGAATGTTTTCCGCCTTGGCGTCGCGGGCCATGACGGCGACATCGTTGCGATCGCCGCCAACGAAGACCCTTGTGGCGCCGGCCCGTTTCAGGCGGCGGACGAGGGCGATCTGCTGCTCCTGTCCCGGCCGGTAGGTATCGGTGAAAACTGGCTTCAGGCCGTTCTGCTCCAGCGCATTGCGCACAGCTTCCGTCAGTTCGCGGCCATGAATGGTGCCGTCCTCGATCAGCGCGATCGGGTCGGCTGCCCAGTCCTTGAGGATCACCTCGATGATCTTTGCCGCCTCAGTGCCGTCGGCCGGTGCCAAGCGGAAGAGCGGCCAGCCGTTTTTCAGCGCATCCTCCATCAGGATGCGCGAACGTGCCGAAACGGTGATCGCGGGAATATTGGCGTCCTTCAGCTTCGGCAGTGCGCCTTCCAGCGTCTCACTGCAGAGAAAACCAACGGCAATCTGCACCTTGGCACTCACGAGCGCATCGGCGACCGCCGCGCCGCTATTGTCCTCGCAGCTCTCGTTGACGGCGACGAGCGTATTGCCTGATTGCTGGATCTCGAAACCGGCGCCGGCGGCGATCTGCGCGCCGAGCAGGCCGAGCGGCCCGCCCTGCGGGGCGACGACGCCGATCGTCACCCCGGCCGCATGACCTTGCGCCGCCGTTCCGAGCAGCGTCAGAAAGGCTGCTATGCCACGCAGGTTGATCATGAAAGGCGAAGATCCCTAGCCATCGTCCATGCCCTTTTATCCGCAAGGCCGCAATCGTCAAAGAAAAACAAGCGGAACCCAGCGCTTTTCACCGGTCCTATTGTAGAAAAGGTAACCGATGCTCGCCATATTGGCGCGATAGCAAGTCGAACTACGGTGCCGGACCTCATTTCAGTCGCGCAAAGGACACTGTAGCATTTTGAATTGCTGCATAGTTCTCCTAAATCGATCCCGATTTAAGGAACGACGCAGGCAGAAGAGCACGCGGGAGAAGCACGTGTTGAACAGGCAGCATATCGACCCCGGCCTTTATCGCGATGCCATGAGCCGTTATGCCGGTCATGTGCAGCTCGTGACGACGGCAATGGAAGGTCTGCGCCGCGGCGTCACCATCACCGCCGCCTGCTCGGTCTCGGACAACCCGGCTTCGGTGCTGATCTGCCTCAACAATACCAATCCGAAGAACGAGATCTTTTTCCGCAGCGGCATCTTCGTGCTCAACACGCTCGGCGCCCACCACCAGGCCGTCGCCGACGCTTTCTCCGGGCGCACCGCGATTGCCAATGACGAGCGCTTCGCCAGCAGCCGTTTCGACACGCTCGTCACCGGCGCCCCCGTTCTTGCCGATGCGCTCGCCGCCTTCGATTGCCGGGTGACCGACATCAAGGAAATGCTGACACACAATGTCATCTTCGGTGAGGTTGCCGCCGTCCGCTTCAGCGAGAAGCACCCGGCGCTCATCTATATGAACCGGGATTATCACACGCTGTAATGCGGCTGGCGGGTAAGGAAACAGAGAATGGATAATGCCGGGATCGAGGAAATGTTTCAGGGGATTGGCCCCGTCACGATCAAGCGGATGTTCGGAGGCAAGGGCATCTATCATCTCGGGCGCATCGTCGCCGTCGAAGTGCGCGACGAGATGCTACTGAAAGCCGATGAGACGAGCGCCCCGGAATTTGCTGCCGCCGGCGCCACGCAATGGGCCTATGAAGGCAAAAAGGGCAAGCCGGTGAAAATGCCCTACTGGTCGATTCCTGAAGAGGCTTACGACGATCCCGATCTGATGGCGAAGTGGGTGCGGCTCGCCTATGAGGCGGCGCTTCGCGCCGAAAGTTGAGCGGGTGGCAAGGCTGCGATCGCCGCCTTGGTGAAGGCTGACAGCGGTTCCGGCAAATCCGTCAAGGGAAACCAGCCGAAATCCGAAAGTTTGTCCGGCTCGGTCAATTGCGGCTCGCCATCGACGTCGCGCGCGAGATAAAGGATGGAGATCCAGTGCTGGCGGTCGGCATCGATGATCTGTTCGGTCATGCCGATGCGCTCGATCCGGCCGATCCTGAGGCCGGTTTCTTCCTCGGCCTCGCGGCGCGCAGCTTCTTCAGCCGGCTCCATGTGATCGACCTTGCCGCCGACGATGTTCCAGTAGCCGGCTTCAGGTGGCCGAATGCGCTTGTAGAGAAGGATCCTGCCTTGGCGTAGGATCACCAAACCGACGCCAAGGCCCGGGAAGTTGACGCCAGGCTTGCCCAATGGACGTTCAGACCTTGGCGCTGCCGGCGATCAGCATGAAGGCGGGGATATCGTCGCCGAAACCGACCGGAGTCGGGCCGTCGTCGTGATCACGATGACGGCGGCGGTCGCGGCTGTCGTCATTTGCCGGATAAGGCCGATTGTTGCGCGCATTGTTTTGCGGCTTCTGCTCTGCTTTGCGCTCGTTCTTCACGACTTCGGCCTTTGCTGGTGCTGCTGTGATCACTTGGACGTCATTATCCTGTATGTCGTTATCAGATTTATGACTCGCAGCACTGTGCCTGCCGCGTCCGCGCCCGCGATCCTTGTCGCCACGTTCGCGTCCGTTGCGGCGAGGACGGTCGCTATCCTTGCCTTCTTCCGCCGGTGGCAGCGAGTTCAGGTCGCCATTCAGCCATTCGACATTTTCGCCGATCAGCTTCTCGATCGCGTCGACAAACTTCGTGTCGCGCTTGGTGACGAGAGTGAAGGCGGCGCCGGATCGACCGGCGCGGCCGGTGCGGCCGATGCGGTGGACATAGTCCTCGGAGTGGATCGGCACGTCGAAATTGAAGACGTGGCTGACATCGGGAATGTCGAGACCGCGGGCGGCAACGTCGGAGGCCACCAGCAGCTGGAGGTTACCGTCACGGAAGTTCTGCAGCATCGTCGTGCGGGAACGCTGGTCCATGTCGCCATGCAACGCACCGACGGAGAAGCCGTGGCGTTCGAGCGAACGGAAGAGATCGGCGACATCCTTCTTGCGGTTGCAGAAGATGATGGCGTTCTTGAGTTCGGTCTGGGCGCGGACCAGCTCACGCAGAACCGCGCGCTTCTCGTAATCCTTGCTGTGCGAGGCGACGAAGCGCTGCGTCACGGTCTTTGCGGCCGAAGCGGGCTTTGCCACCTCGATACGCTCGGGGTTCTGCAGGAACCGGTCGGCGAGCTTCTGGATCTCCGGCGGCATGGTGGCCGAGAAGAACAGCGTCTGGCGGGTGAAGGGGATGAGCTTGGCGATGCGCTCGATGTCGGGAATGAAGCCCATGTCGAGCATGCGGTCGGCCTCGTCGATGACAAGGATTTCAACGCCGCTCATCAAGAGCTTGCCGCGCTCGAAATGGTCGAGCAGGCGGCCGGGCGTGCAGATCAGCACGTCGGCGCCGCGCTCGAGCTTGCGATCCTGGTCCTCGAACGAAACGCCGCCGATCAGAAGCGCGACATTGAGGCGGTGGTTCTTGCCGTACTTCTCGAAATTCTCGGCGACCTGAGCGGCGAGTTCGCGCGTCGGCTCGAGGATCAGCGTGCGGGGCATGCGGGCGCGGGCGCGGCCCTTTTCCAGAAGCGACAGCATCGGCAGGACAAAGGATGCCGTCTTGCCGGTGCCGGTCTGCGCGATGCCGCAAATATCGCGGCGTTCAAGCGCAAAAGGAATGGCTCCCGCCTGAATAGGCGTGGGGGTCGAATAGCCCGCATCGGCAACGGCCGATAGCACTTTTTGGCTCAAGCCAAGGTCAGCGAATGTCGTCAAAGGGAAAACTGTTTCCGTTCCGGTTCGGCCGAGCTCTGAACGAGTCGGCGGGATTGCATGCCGCAATGCAGCGCGACATAGCTCCGAATGGCCGGCAAGTCAAGAAATAGAGAGGCCGCACCCTGTGCAGAGTGAAGCTTTGGTTACCGGGCGGGTATTACTTGATATAGGTGGCGAGTTTAAGGCCCGCATTCATGAAATATACTGGATCGACCGCATGGCCGTTCTGGCGCACTTCATAATGCAGATGGGTACCGGTCGAGCGGCCGGTGCTGCCGGCAAGGCCGATGACGTCGTTGCGGTCGACCGTATCGCCGGCCGTGACCAGAACCTGGGACATGTGGCCATAACGCGTCGAGATGCCGTTGCCGTGATCGATCTCGACCATATTGCCGTAACCGCCTGTCCAGCCGGCTGATATCACCTTGCCGGGCGCTGTCGGGCGGATCTTTTCGCCCGGCGAAAAGCGGAAGTCTACGCCGGAATGCAGCGCCAGGCGGCCCAGGAAAGGATCGCGCCGGTTGCCGAAGGGGCTGGTCATTTCCTTGCCGACGGCGGGGTTGCGGAAGGGCAGGGATTCGGCGGTATTACGCACAGCTTCGAGCCGTGTCAGCGCGCCGTCGAGAGCGATCAGCGAATTGTTGAAATCATCATTGCTCTCCGGCTCGACGAACGGGCCGCCAACGGCGCTGTCATCCCAGTCCTGCTTGGTAGCGGTCTCGGGCATCGGAATCTTGAACCGGGTCAGCACGCTCTCGATGGCATTGGCGGCATTGCCGGCGTCGCTCGTCAGTTGCTCGATGCGGTTGCGCTGGTCCTGTTCGACATCCTTCAGCGACAGCGTCACCTTGGAGAAGATGCGGTCGGCGCGATCGCCGACCGTCTCTGTGGCCGGCACGTAAGCAAGAGTCGTATTGTCGGGAGTGGCGTCGGCTGGTGCGCCGCCTGCGAGCTGTTTCTCGATAGCCTCGATGCCGCTTTCGCCGAGCGAAGCGCGCTTATCCTTAATGGCCGGGGCATAGGATTGCGCAGGCGAAGACGGCGCGCTGTCCTTATCTGTGAGCCCGGAGCTTTCGGCACGATCGAGCAAGTTGTCGAGTTTGCCGTGGCGTGAGGTGAGCGCCATCTGCTGCTCCATCAGCTTGTCGACTTTGTCTTCCACTACCTGTTGGTCAAGAAGTTGACGGGAGGTGATGCGGTCGACCTGGGCGCGAAGGGCGGCGATGCGGTCCTCATAGTCGTGCTGCATGCGGGCCTGGCGCGCCATAGTGGCGCCGATCAGGTCGTCGCGCAGGACGAGATAGGAGGTCGCCAGGAGATAGCCGATGGAAAAGACGCCGAGGAAGCAGAAGGCGAGAGCGGCCATCCACGGCCGAACCGTCATGTGGCGGACCTTGTCACCGCTTGCCAGGATCAGAATATGTTCCTGCGCCCGCTTGCCGAATACCCGGTGCTGATGTCCGCCGTTCACGCAGGCTCTCCCGATTGATGCTCTACGCCTCTTTCGGAAAATTAGACACGTTTATGGTTAATGAATGCTTTCGTCGTCGTGGTTTACGTTAGAAAATCGATCAGCTCATGCATGGCTGATCGATGCCAGGGAGCGGTAGAAGGATGGCGTCAGCCCGGCTTCGGCGCGAGCGAGATCGTTGAAAGGCGGCTTCAGCGGCCCGCGGAAATTGGCGCGCACCAGCTCCTGAAAGGCCTTTGCCGGGTCGCGTTTCTCCCGCGCGCAGAGGAAGCGGAACCATTTGGCGCCAACGGCGACGTGACCTTTCTCGTCGTTGTAGATGACATCGAGCACCGCTGCGCTTTCGAGATCGCCAGTCTCACGCATCTTCGCCTGCAGCGAAGGGGTGACGTCGAGACCGCGGGCTTCCAGAATGAGCGGCACGACGGCGAGTCTCGCCGTGAGATCATTGCGCGTCGAATGAGCCGCCTGCCACAACCCGTCATGGGCGGGAAGATCGCCGTAATCGGCGCCGAGATCGTTGAGACGGGCGCGCACCATGCGGAAATGCTTTGCTTCCTCGAAGGCGACCTGCATCCAGCCGTCGAAGAAGGAATTGGGCACAGGCTCGGTCGCGAATCGTGCGACGATATCGAGCGCCAGATCGACGGCGTTGAGCTCGATATGAGCAATGGCATGGAGAAGGGCGATCCGGCCTTTCAGCGTGTGCAGCGAGCGCCTTTCCACCTGGGTCGGCGGCGTCAGTACCGGTTTCTCGGGGCGACCGGGCCTCTCCGGCAGGGCTGCGTCGAGCGGTGAGCGCAGCGACACCCGGCGGGCGAACCAACGGGTGGCGCTTTCTTGCGCAAGGGCGGTCTTGCGGTCGAGATCGGCTGAGCGGATGGCGTCGATAGCGCCGCCGCGCAGCGAGCTTATCGCGAGATCACCGGTCACGCGGCCAGGTTCCTGACGGCTTCGAGGACGGTCTCGGCATGGCCCTGCACCTTCACCTTCTGCCAGATCGTCGCGATCGTGCCGTCCTGGCGGATGAGGAAAGTCGTGCGCTCCACGCCCATGAAATTGCGGCCGTACATACTCTTTTCCTTCCAGACACCGTAGGCCTGGAGCGTCGTCTTCTCTTCGTCGGAGGCGAGCGCCACCGAAAGACGGTGCTTTTTGATGAACTTGTCATGGCAGGCTGCCGAATCGGGTGACATGCCGATAACGGCAGCACCTGCTGCTTCAAACTCCGGCGCCAGCGCTGTGAAAGCCAGCGATTCAGCCGTGCAGCCTGTCGTGTCGTCCTTGGGGTAGAAGAAGATAACGAGGGACCGACCGTGAAAATCGGAAAGCGAGACACGGCCGCCGCCGTCGCGGGGGAGGTTGAAGTCGGGGGCCAGGGCACCGATGCCGGGAACCGCCATTGGGAAAACCTTTCTTTTGCCGGGTTTATGGATGACACTCTCTGTCCCCGAATTATATATTGGACGGAAACCCGTCCAGCATGGCCGGGTTCAATTCTTCGATTTAAGGGAGAGCCCGAGGGCGCATGTCAGCCATCCGCGGCGAAAAGGTCACGTTTCGCAAGAAGGATATCGTTGCGCTGGACCGCTTGCCGTCCGCTCAGGCCGAGGATCCGATCATCGTTCATTGCCCGCCGCCGCGTTCGCCGATGCGCCGGACGGCGAAGCTGACATCAGTTTTTCTAGGACTGATTCTCATTATCCTTGCTGCCATCGTGTTCACCATCGAAGGCGGCATGTTCGACAAGCCGCTGTCTCAGCAGGCGCAGGCGGCGCTTGATGGCGTGGCGGGACCGCGTTACCGCGCCGAAGTCGGCTCCACCGTCATCCGGTTCACCTCCGACTTCCGACTGGCGCTGGAAGCGCGCAACGTCAATATGATCGACCAGAAGAGCGGCCAGCACTTGTCGACGACGGGTTCGGTGCGCCTGGGCCTCGATCCGCTGCAGCTTTTCCGCGGCCGCATCGCCGTTGCGGATATCGAAGCGGAGGATATCGCACTCGACACCGCGCTTCTGCCCTCCGGCAACCCGGTCAAGCTTGACGATCTGCGCCTCGACGCCATGCCGGCGGCGATGGAGACGATCTTCGCGCAACTCGACGTGTTCGACAGCATCGTGACGCGCGGCTCGACGAATTCGGTCCGCATCTCCGGCATCGACATCAAGCTTGCCGATACCGCGAACGGCCCGCTGTCGCTCGTCGTCGACAATCTGGTGTTTGCTCTTGGCGGGCCATCCTCGCTGCAATTGAGAGGCGAGGTGGCGCTTAACGGCGAGGTGGCGGAACTCGACGTGCTGGCCGAGAAGGAAGACGGCCAGGTGTCGAAGGTGACGGCAACGCTCAAGCATGCGAACCTGACGCCGTTTACGCTGAAGCGCAACGATCAGGGCGTGATACGGCAGGGACTTAACACTTTTGCCGATCTGACGGTGTCGGCCACCAGGGCGCGCGATGGCGTCGAGCCGGCGCTCGGAGCGACGATCGACGTCGATCCCGGTCTGATCTATGCCGACGGCGATTCGCAGGAACTGTCGGGCGGGCAAATCAATCTGGCCTATGACTTCGTCAAGCAGACAGTCGAGATCGCTAAATCGAATCTCCGGTTCGGCGCAACCACGCTCCCCCTCAACGGCGCGCTGATCGATCTCGACAAACTCGATCCTAAAGCCGGCAAGGGCTTCGGCATCGATCTGCTCGTCAGCGGCGGCACTGCCGCTCCGAGCGGCTCCGGCGAAGAGCCTGTTGCTTTCGACATCCAGGCGACCGGACGCTATATGGTCGCCGGCCGGGAATTCCTGTTCCCCAATATGACTGTCTCCAGCCCGCTCGGCGCGCTTTACGGGGCGTTGCACATCAGGCTCGGTGACAAATCGCCGGAAATCAGCTTTGCCGGCCAGTCCAGAGAGCTGCAGACGACGGCGATCAAGCAGCTCTGGCCGTTCTGGATGGCGCCCAAGGTGCGCACTTGGGTGCATGGCAATCTCTTCGGCGGCACCGTGACCGATGCCTCGATTTCAGTCTTCATTCCCTTTGGTCGGCTTGACGAGGCAGCCGGCGGTAAAGGATTGAAGCTCGACACCAATCAGATCCGCATCGGCTTCGATATTGCAGGCGCGCGGATGAACGTCGCCGGCGACATTCCGCCGGTCCGTGATACGGCGGCGCATTTCGATCTGACCGGTCCCGTTGCAACGATTTCGATCAAGAGCGGCATGTCCTATTTTCCCTCCGGCCGGTCCGTCGGCCTCGGGCAGGGAACGTTCGTCATACCGTCCGCCTACGACAAACCGCTGATGGCCGATATCGATCTTGCGGTATCGGGCGCGGCGGACGCCATAGGCGAGCTCCTCACCTATAAGCCGATCCGGGTGCTGCAGCGCGCCGGCTTTACGCCCGACGATTTCAAGGGGCATATCGACGCGAATGTGAAGGCGCATTTCGGACTACTGTCGTCACAAAACCCGCCGCCGGCCGAGTGGAAGGCCGCCATGAAGCTCGCTGACGTCGATCTTGCCAAGCCGTTTTCCGGCCGCACGATCAGCAATGTCAGCGGCATGCTGAACGGCGATCCGAAGCAGATCACGCTCGACGCCAAAGGCGAGATCGACGGCATTCCTGCCGATATCGATCTGACCGAGCCGGTCGAGGCGTCGTCTGGTGTGCAGCGGCAGCGCGTGATTACGGCGACGCTCTCCGATGAGCAGCGCAGCAAGGTGATGCCCGGGCTTTCCGATATCGTCAGGGGCAACCTGAAGATGGTGCTGACGCGGATCGACGATGACCGGCAAGACGTTCAGCTCGACCTCACCAAATCGATGCTCGACCTGCCCTGGATCGGCTGGTCGAAAGGCAGCGGCATTGCCGCCTCCGCGGAATTCGAAATGTCCGGCCCGCCCGAGAATACCGAGATCAAGAGTTTCCGGCTGAAGGGTGACGGCTTCGGCGCCAGCGGATCGCTTGTTGTCGGCAAGACCGGCCTTATCTCGGCGGATTTCGACAGCGTCAGGCTCTCCTCGCTCGACGATTTCGCTCTGTCGGTCAAACGCAGCAAGGGCAATTTCGACGTCTCCGTTTCCGGCGACAGCGCGGATGCGCGGCCGATCATCGCCCGATTAAAATCGGGCTCGGAGGGCGGCGAGGACGGCGATGGCGACAACACCGGCGTATCGGTGCGCGCCAAGCTGAAAAACGTCGTCGGCTTCAATGACGAGAAGGTCGGCAATTTCCAGGCGCAGGTATCACTGCGCGGCGACAAGCTGCAGACGCTGAATTTTTCCGGCATCACGGATAGCGGCGAGGCCGTTGTCAGCCAGATGAAGGACGGCGGTGTCATCAATATCACAAGCGGCGACGCCGGTGCGGTATCGCGTTTTGCCGATCTCTATCAGCACATACAGGGCGGCCTGCTCAACCTGGCTATCCGGCTTTCGCCGCAGGGTGGATGGGACGGCTCGCTAGATGTGCGCCGCTTTTCGATCGTCAACGAACAGCGCCTGCATTCGATCGTCTCGACACCTGTCGGAAACGAGCAGCGAAGCCTCAATGAGGCGGTCAAACGCGACATCGACACCTCTTCGCAACGCTTCCAGCGCGGCTTTGCCCGCGTCATCTCGCGCAATGGCATGGTCGGTATCGAGAACGGCGTGCTGCGCGGCGACCAGATCGGCGCGACTTTCCAGGGCGTGGTGCGCGACCGCAAGGGCAATATGGATATGACCGGCACCTTCATGCCGGCCTATGGCCTCAACCGCCTCTTTGCCGAATTGCCGCTGATCGGCGTCATCCTCGGCAATGGCAGCGACCGCGGCCTGATCGGCATCACGTTCAAGCTCACCGGCAAGTTCGACCAGCCGAACCTGCAGATCAATCCGCTATCGATCATCGCGCCTGGTGTTTTCCGGCAGATTTTCGAATTCCAGTGAGGAAAAGCGAGACTTAGATATCTTTCCGCCTGAGGAGATAGTCGAGACCGCCGACCCGATACCAGCGGTAGCCATAGGCATCGAGCATGACCGTATGGCGCCCTTTGTCGTCGGCTTCGCTGCTTGCCCCATCGGCAATATCGATCAGCAATCGCCCGAGTTCGCCAACATCAGGATCGAAGGTCACTTCCGTCGGGTGCGGATGCAGGTTATGCAGGATCAGCACCGAATTGCCGCGCCAGTCATAGCGCAGCGCCAGCACGCCGTCGTCACCTGTGTCGACCGTTGAGAAATCGCCCCAGCCGATCTCGGGAGCCTCCTTGCGCATCCGGATCATCCGCTCGGTCCAGTTCAAGAGCGAATTCGGATCGCGCCGCTGGACGGCGACATTGATATGTTCGAAACCGTAGGGGCCGTCCTTGATAACAGGCGAAACGGACTTCGCGCTTTTGGTGAAACCGCCTTCCGGCTCCGTCGACCATTGCATCGGCGTGCGCGCGCAGCTGCGCTCCGGCAGGCACAAATCGTCGCCCATGCCGATTTCATCGCCGTAGCGGATGACTGGCGTTCCGGGCAGCGAGAACAGCAGGCTGTAGGCCAGCTCGATCCTGCGACGGTCGCCGCCGAGCATGGGGGCGAGGCGCCGGCGAATGCCCCTGTCGTAAAGCTGCATGCCCTTTTCGGGGCCAAACGCGGCGAATACTGCGTCGCGCTGCTTATCCGTCAGGCGACCGAGATCGAGTTCATCGTGATTGCGAAGAAACAGCCCCCATTGCGCGGTCGCCGGGCGCGGCTTGGTGACCTCCATGGCCTTCTTCAGAGGCCGCGTGTCGGCGGTCGCGAGCGCATAAAACAGCGTCTGATTGACTTGGAAATTGAACATCATCTGCATACGGTCGCCGTCGTCGCCGAAATATTCGAAATTGTCCTTCGGCAGGATATTGGCCTCCGCTAGCACGATGGAGTCTCCCAGGCGCCATTGCAGGAATTCGCGGAACTTTCTCAGCATGTCAAACTGCTCGACCGGCTTGGTGACCTCGGCGCCCTTCGTGGCAATGATGAAAGGGGCAGCGTCCATCCGAAAGCCCGAGACGCCGAGCTGAATCCAGAAGCCCATTATCTTGAGGATCTCCGCCTGCACCTCAGGATTGGAGGTGTTGAGATCAGGCTGGTGATCGTAGAAGCGGTGGAAATAATAGGCCCTGGCTTTTTCGTCATAGGTCCAGGTCGTCTTTTGGACGCCGGGGAAAACCATGCCATGATCTGCATTTGCAGGCTTTTTCTCCGACCAGACGTACCAATCGCGATAGCGTGAATGCGGATCGCTCCTGGCGTCTTCGAACCAGGGATGATCCTTCGAGGTGTGATTGATCACAAGATCGATCAACACCCGGATCCCCCGCTGTTTGGCACCGTGGGTGAACTCGACGAAATCGCCGAGTGAGCCATAGCGCGGATCGACATTGTAGTAATCGGAGACGTCGTAGCCGTCGTCGCGACCGGGCGAAGCCTGGAACGGCATGAGCCAGATTGCCGTCACGCCGAGTCCGGAGAGATAGTCGAGGCGGCGCATCAGGCCTTGAAAATCACCGACGCCGTCGCCGTTCGCATCCATGAAGGTCTCGACGGACAGGCAGTAGATGACGGCGTTCTTATACCAGAGGTCGTTGATCATGCCGGCGCTCCAAATGCATCTGGTCGCAAATCCCGTCGGGCGGAAAAGGTTCCGGGTAGGCGAAATCGTGGCGCGGCCTGTCGGATAGTACCGACCTATAGCGACAGGCCGGCCATTGATGTTTTGCTTATTTTAGACAACTCTGATGTAATGTGCGTGCCAGCTGTAAAGCGGTCGGTGCAATGTCGGAGGATGCCATGCAGTGCGCCCGGACAGTCTCTTTCCTATCGGCCACCATGATGGCCGTGACAGTCGGCGAGGCTTCAAATTCTGCAGAAAAGGGCGGACGGCTAAAGCCGGTGAAGACCATCCCCTCCGAGCATGTCCTCCTGGTTCCGCTCGACGCAAAGATGACGCCGCCGATCTTCTCGATCGGCTGGTGGTCGCGTGTACGACCCGCTTCGCAGGTCAATCCACCCGGACCTCTCCTTCGAGTGACGAAACAAGACGAGGCGGAATACCGATGGCAGGCCGACTGATCCCGCGTCAAAACAAAAGCCGGCGTGGGGGCGCCGGCTTCAAGATCCGTCCAATTTGAAGCAACCTATGCCGCGCGGCGGATCAGGATGTGCTTCTTCTTGCCGAGCGACAGCTTGATCACGCCATCGGCGGTGATTTCGCCGCTGCCGATCAGGCGGCGTTCGTCGCTGACAGCCTCGTCATTGATGCGCACTGCGCCGCCCTGGACGTGACGACGGGCCTCGCCGTTGGAGCCGGCAAGGCCGGCGCGCACCATCAGCGAGAGCAGGCCGATGCCGCCGTCGAGTTCGGTGGCCGGGATCTCGACCGAAGGCAGGTTTTCGGCGACGCGGCCTTCCTCGAAGGTGGTGCGCGCCGTTTCAGCGGATGCTTCGGCCGCCTCGCGACCGTGGACAATCGCGGTCGCTTCCGTGGCAAGAATCTTCTTCGCCTCGTTGATTTCGGCGCCGCCGAGGGCCTCGAGCCTGGCGATCTCGGCGAGCGGCAGGCGGGTGAAAATCTTAAGGAAGCGGCCGACATCGGCGTCTTCGGTGTTGCGCCAGTACTGCCAAAAATCATAGGGGCTGAAGACGTCTTCGTTCAACCAGACGGCGCCGGAGGCGGTCTTACCCATTTTCGCGCCGGAGCTCGTCGTCAGAAGCGGCGTCGTCAGCGCGTAGAGCTGCGGCGTGCCCATGCGGTGACCGAGATCCACGCCGTTAATGATGTTGCCCCACTGGTCCGAACCGCCCATCTGCAGGCGGCAGCCGTAGCGGCGGTTGAGCTCGACGAAGTCGTAGCCCTGCATGATCATGTAGTTGAATTCGAGGAAGGAGAGCGACTGCTCGCGGTCGAGGCGCAGCTTGACGCTGTCGAAGGAGAGCATGCGGTTGACCGAGAAGTGCCGGCCGACATCGCGCAGGAATTCGATATAGTTGAGCTTCAGTAGCCAGTCGGCATTATTGACCATGAGGGCATCAGTCGGGCCGTCTCCGAAGCGCAGGATGCGCGAGAAGATCTTTTTGATGCCTTCGATGTTGGTCGAGATCGCCTCCGGCGTCAGAAGCTTGCGCTGCTCGTCACGGAAGGAGGGGTCGCCGACCATCGAAGTGCCGCCGCCCATCAGTGCGATCGGCCGGTGGCCGGTCTCTTGCAGCCAGTACAGCATGGTGGCGGAGATCAAGTTGCCGATATGCAGGCTCGTCGCCGTTGCGTCGTAGCCGACATAGGCCGTCACGACCTCCTTCGCGAACAGGTCGTCGAGGCCGCGTTCATCGGAAACCTGATGAATGAAGTCGCGCTCTTTCAGCGTGCGGAGGAAATCGGACTTGAACTCGGACATGGCTTTCGTCTCTTCGTGCCTGCGCTGCACCCACCAGGCTTCGCGCAACTTCGTTGTTGTTGATCTGTCGCGGCGCGTTTAGCACTGTTTTTGCAAAAGTGCATCCGGGAATCGCATGGGAGGCAAGCCTCATGGATGTGGTCAGAACAGCGATCGGCCTGATGAGCGGCACGTCGATGGACGGAATCGATGTCGCGCTGATCAGAACCGACGGCCGCGGCTTCATCGAGCGCGGGCCGTTCGTGGGCGTGCCGTATGATGCAGAGTTTCGTGCGCGTCTCAAACGGGCGCTGGAACTGGCACGGCCGCTTCGCGACAGGAACGAACGGCCGGGGGAACTTCGCGAGATCGAGGACGAATTCACCCAACGGCATGCAACTGCCGTTACGGCATTCCTCGAGCGTTTCGGGTTCACGCCCAATGGCATCGACGTTGTCGGTTTCCATGGCCAGACGGTGCTTCACCGGCCGGACGAGGGACTGACGATCCAGATCGGTGACGGCCGGGAACTGGCGCGCCGAACGGGCCTGCCGGTGGTTTACGACATGCGTGCCAACGACATGGTGCATGGCGGGCAAGGTGCGCCACTGGTGCCGGTCTATCACGCTGCCCTTGCGGGAAAATTCCAGCAGGCGGGAGAGGCGGTGTGCTTCGTCAATATCGGCGGCATCTCCAACCTCACCTATGTCGGCGCTGACGGCCGGATTGCCGCCTTCGACAGCGGCCCTGGCAATACGCTGATCGACCAATGGATAGAGATGCAGACCGGCAAAACCTATGATCCCGGCGGCCAGATCGGCGGGCGCGGCAAGATCGTCCCGGCTCTGGCGGAGCGGTATCTGGACAGCCCGTTCTTCCGCGGCAATGTCCGCCGTTCGCTCGATCGCGGCGATTTCGCACCACTTCGGCCTGGCGATGCGAGCCTCGAAGACGGCGCCCGGACGCTTGCGCATGTCGCCGCCGCATCGATCGTCAAATCCGCCGGGTTCCTGCCAGAACGTCCCTCGGCCTATATCGTCTGCGGCGGCGGACGGCTGAACGGCACCTTGATGGCCGAGCTCTCGGCGATGGCCGAGGGATCGAAAGTGTTGAGCGCCGAGGCCGCGGGCTTCGACGGCGATGCGATGGAGGCCGAGGCCTGGGCCTATCTTGCCGTACGCTCGCTGGACGGGCTGCCGCTGACCTTTCCCGGCACGACGGGAGTTGCGGCTCCCGTCAGCGGCGGCGTGCTGGCAACGCCATGACAAGCGAACAACCCAGCGCGTCGTGAGGATGCCGGTGGGCAGACGCCGGCGCCATGCGGTCAGCGGATCCGCTTGGCAGCCGGCTCGGGCACCAGTTCGCCATTGAGGCGACGGTCGAGATAATCCTCGCATTCGCTCATCAGCGTCTCCACCTGACCATTGAAGAAGTGGTTGGCGTTGGCGACGGTGCGATGGGTGATGAGGATGCCTTTCTGGGTTTTCAGTTTCTCCACAAGGCCGTTGACATCCTTTTCCGGCGCCACCTTGTCGGCCTCGCCGTTGATGATCAGGCCGGACGAGGGGCACGGCGCCAGGAAGGAGAAGTCGTAGGTATTCGGCTGCGGGGCGATCGACATGAAGCCCTCGATTTCCGGCCGGCGCATCAGAAGCTGCATGCCGATCCAGGCGCCGAAGGAATAACCGGCGACCCAGCAGGTTTTGGAATCAGGGTGTAGGCTCTGAACCCAGTCGAGCGCGGAGGCGGCATCCGAGAGTTCGCCGGCGCCATGATCGAATTCGCCCTGGCTGCGGCCGATGCCCCGGAAATTGAAGCGCAGCGTCGTGAACCCGCGCTTCTGGAACATGTAGAAGAGCTGATAGACGATCTGATTGTTCATCGTGCCGCCGAACTGCGGATGCGGATGCAGGATGAGCGCGATGGGCGCGCTTTTTTCTTTGGAGGGCTGGTAGCGGCCTTCAAGACGGCCGGCTGGGCCGTTGAAAATAACTTCGGGCATTGGTACTCCGGGTTTTATTTCGTGTTCGCGCTGCGTTGGATGACAACATGACTTGACTAATGTTGTCATCTTTTCTAAAACGCAGTTTAGAACAATTCGAAACTTGCATGGCGATCCACGCGTCGTGGAACGTGTCATAAGGCAAGCCCGGCGGAAATTTCAAGAAAAATGCACCGCGGCCGCTGAAGCAAGCTCGTTAAGCGCAGGACTGAGGATCATGGCGCCGCCACGCCTTTATCTCGACTGGAACGCCACATCGCCGCTGCACCCCGCAGCACGCGATGCGATCATGCGCGCCATCGACATATTCGGCAATCCGAACAGCGTACATGGAGAGGGCCGTGCCGCCCGCGCCGCCATTGAGGGAGCACGGCGCAAGGTGGCCGCCCTTGCCGGCACCGATCCGGGCAACGTGATCTTCACCAGCGGCGCGACGGAAGCTGCCAATCTGGTACTGACGCCGGATTTTCGTATGGGCCGCACGCCGCTTCAACTCGGCCACCTCTATTTTTCCGCCGTTGAGCACCTGGCTGTACGAGAGGGAGGCCGGTTCCCGAAGGATCGCACGACCGAGATTCCGGTAACGAATGCCGGTATCGTCGATCTGAACGAGCTGGTCGCGCTTCTCGATGCCCATGACAAATCGACGGGCCTTCCGATAGTGGCGATCATGTTCGTCAACAACGAGACGGGCATCGTCCAGCCGGTCGAAGAGGCGGCCAAGATTGTGCGGGAGCACGGTGGTCTCTTTGTCGTCGACGCCGTGCAGGCGGCCGGCCGTCTGCCGATCGAGATCGAGCGCATCGGCGCGGATTTCATCATCGTCTCCTCTCACAAGATCGGTGGACCGAAGGGGGCGGGTGCACTGATCGCGCGCGGCGAGGCGCTGATGCCGAAGGCGCTTATCCGCGGCGGCGGGCAGGAAAAAGGTCACCGCTCGGGGACACAGAATTCGCTGGCGCTGATCGGCTTCGGAGCTGCGGCGGAAACCGTGCTTCAGGATCTTGAGGAACGGAACGCTGCGATTGCTGCGCTTCGCGACAGGCTGGAAGCCGGCATGCGCGCTGCCGCGCCCGATGTTATCATCCACGGTACCGGTGGTCCGCGGGTCGCCAACACGATTTTCTTCACGCTCCCTTGCCTGAAGGCGGAGACCGGGCAGATCGCTTTCGATCTTGAAGGCGTTGCCCTTTCGGCGGGCTCTGCTTGCTCATCCGGCAAGGTCGGCGAAAGCCATGTGCTGACGGCGATGGGGCGCGACGCCAAGCTCGGTGCGCTGCGCATCTCGCTCGGCTTTTCGACCACTGAAGAGGATATCGACCGGGCGATCGCCGCCTTCGCGAAGATCGCCTGCCGGCGCAAGTCGGCGGGCGAGGCGGCTTGACCGCCTCATAAACTTGCGGAAACACAAATTTCCGCTTGCCAATCGGGCTGAAAAGTTCCTTTTGGCCTCCTACATCAGGGCAAAGAATTTGCCGGGGCAAGTCAATTGCCCATACGCTACAAGCTGCCGGACCTTGTATCCGGCGAGATTGGAGAACGAAATGGCTGCCGTGCAGGAAACGATCGACCAGGTCCGCCTGATCGATGTGGACCAGTACAAATACGGTTTCGAGACCGTCATCGAAATGGATAAGGCGCCGAAGGGCCTGTCCGAGGATATCATCCGCTTCATTTCGGCCAAGAAGCAGGAGCCGGAGTGGATGCTGGAATGGCGTCTCGAGGCCTATCGGCGTTGGCTGACGCTGGAAGAACCGACCTGGGCGCGCGTCAACTATCCGAAGATCGATTTCAACGACATCCACTATTACGCCGCGCCGAAGAGCGCGCCAGGTCCGAAGTCGCTCGACGAGGTCGATCCGGAGCTCTTGAAGGTCTATGAGAAGCTTGGCATCCCGCTGCGCGAGCAGGAGATCCTGGCCGGGGTCGAGAAGCCGAAGATCGCCGTGGACGCCGTTTTCGACAGCGTCTCGGTCGTCACCACCTTCAAGGCGGAGCTGAAGAAGGCCGGCGTGATCTTCATGTCGATCTCCGAAGCCATCCGCGAGTATCCCGATCTCGTCCGCAAATATCTCGGCTCCGTGGTGCCGACCTCGGACAACTATTACGCGACGCTGAATTCGGCTGTTTTCACCGACGGCTCCTTCGTTTTCGTGCCGAAGGGCGTTCGCTGCCCGATGGAGCTTTCCACCTATTTCCGCATCAACGAGAAGGGCACCGGCCAGTTCGAGCGCACGCTGATCATCGCGGAAGAGGGCGCTTACGTCTCCTATCTCGAAGGCTGCACGGCGCCGCAGCGCGATGAAAACCAGCTGCATGCGGCCGTGGTCGAGCTCGTGGCTCTCGACGATGCCGAGATTAAATATTCCACCGTCCAGAACTGGTATCCGGGCGACAAGGAAGGCAAGGGCGGCATCTACAACTTCGTCACCAAGCGCGGCGATTGCCGCGGTCACCGATCGAAAATCTCCTGGACGCAGGTCGAAACCGGCTCGGCGATCACCTGGAAGTACCCGTCCTGCATCCTGCGCGGCGACGACAGCCGCGGTGAATTCTACTCGATCGCCGTCTCCAACGGCCATCAGCAGATCGACAGCGGCACCAAGATGATCCATCTCGGCAAGAACACGTCGAGCCGCATCGTCTCCAAGGGCATCGCCGCCGGCGTTTCCAACAACACCTATCGCGGCCAGGTCTCGGCTCACCGCAAGGCGTCGAACGCGCGCAATTTCACCCAGTGCGATTCGCTGCTGATCGGTGACAAGTGCGGCGCTCACACCGTGCCTTATATCGAGGCGAAGAATTCGACGGCGCAGTTCGAGCACGAAGCGACGACCTCGAAGATTTCCGAGGACCAGCTGTTCTACTGCCTGCAGCGCGGCATCCCCACCGAAGCGGCGATCGCGCTGATCGTCAACGGCTTCGTCAAGGAAGTCCTGCAGGAACTGCCGATGGAATTCGCGGTCGAGGCGCAGAAGCTGATCAGCATCTCGCTTGAAGGGAGTGTTGGCTAAGCGGTTTTCCGTCATCCTCGGGCTTGTCCCGAGGATCTAAGCACAACTGCGGAGGATCGGGTGAGCGGGTTTGTCTACATGATGTCCGACAAACCAAGAGGTGTAATCTACACCGGCGTCACCAGCGATCTGCAAGGGCGCGTATGGGAACACCGCAACAAAATCCATAAGGGTTTTACGGAGAAATACAGAGCGAAAAACCTCGTCTGGTTTGAAAGCCACCCGAACATTGTGCTGGCGATCCAGCGAGAGAAATCTCTAAAACGCTACCTGCGTGAATGGAAAATCAAGCTCGTCGAGGAGCTCAACCCGACCTGGATGGACCTTTACGAGCGCATCGACGAAATCGAGAATGTCTATCGGCCGCATGAGAATACGCGGCAGTGGAGCGATCACAATTGAAGGCTTAGATCCTCGGGACAAGCCCGAGGATGACGATCGAGACCGGTGAAAACGGTCAATTGGGCGGCCCTTGAAGCCGCTCTATGAATAGGAAGAATGGTATGCTTGAAATCCGAAGCCTGCACACCCTTAGTGACGTCATCCTCGGGCTTGTCCCGAGGATCTACGCACGTAAGCGGAAAGTCTCGTCGGAGCAGTAGAGCGATTACAATTGAAGGCTTAGATCCTCGGGACAAGCCCGAGGATGACGGATCGAGGCCGGTGCGAACGGTCAATCAGGCGGCACTTGAACCCGCTTTATGAACAGGAAGAACGAAATGCTTGAAATCAAGAACCTTCATGCCCGTATCGCCGAAGACGGCACCGAGATCATCCGTGGCCTGAACCTCACGGTGAAGGCCGGCGAAGTGGCGGCGATCATGGGGCCGAACGGCTCCGGCAAGTCGACACTCTCCTACGTGCTGTCGGGCCGCGAAGACTATGAGGTGACCGAGGGCGACATCCTATATAACGGCGAGAGCATTCTCGAGCTCGATCCGTCCGAACGCGCCGCCAAGGGCATCTTCCTCGCCTTCCAGTATCCGGTCGAAATCCCCGGTGTCGCCACCATGCAATTCCTGAAGGTGGCGATGAACGAGCAGCGCAAGGCGCGTGGCGAGGACGAGCTGACGACGCCGGATTTCATGCGCCGTGTCAAGGAAGCAGCGGCCAAGCTGCAGATCAATACCGAAATGCTGAAGCGGCCGCTCAATGTCGGTTTCTCCGGCGGCGAGAAGAAGCGGGCCGAAATTCTGCAGATGGCGCTGCTGGAGCCGAAGCTCTGCGTGCTCGACGAAACCGATTCCGGCCTCGACATCGACGCGCTGAAGATCGTTGCCGACGGCGTTAACGCGCTGCGTTCGCCCGACCGCGCCGTCGTCGTCATCACCCACTACCAGCGCCTGCTCGACTATATCGTGCCTGACACCGTCCACGTCCTTTACAAGGGCCAGGTGGTCAAGTCCGGCGACAAGACCCTGGCGCATGAGCTGGAAGCCAATGGTTACGCCGACATCATCGGCGCAGCAGCGGCCTGAGTTCAGGTGGAAAGGACAACGTCCATGAACATGCAGACGACGAGCCGTCTCACCGCGGCCGAAACGGCGCTGATCGAGGCCTTCAACCATCAGATCGGTGACCTGCCCGGCAATGGTGCAGTGACGGCGCTGCGTGACCGGCTTCTCGACGATCTCAAGAAAGCCGGCTTGCCGACGCGCCGAATCGAAGCCTGGCACTATACCGACCTCAAGAATCTGCTGCGCGCCGTACCGGCGCAAGTGGGGGATGCCGGCTCCAACGCACTCGAGCCGGTCGTTGCCGGTTCCTCGGTGCTGGCGGTCATCCAAGGCCATGCCAATCAGAAGGCTACCATCGATGGTCTTGGGCTTTCGGCCTATTCCGAACGGCTGATCGACGGTTCGGCTGTCGAAAGGCTCGATGCATTGGGCAGCGACGATGCGGTCGGCCGGATCAACGGCAGCTTCGTGCGCGACGGCTATGTCGTCGATGTGCCCGATGAAACCGAGCTTGAAAATCCGCTGGAAATCCAGTTCATCCATGCCGGCGGGCAGACGCATACGCGTCTCCCGGTTTCCTTCGGCGCCGGCGTCAAGGGAACGGTCATCGAGCGTCACCGTGCGGTGACGGGCGATGCGGCCTTCGTGTCCCACGTCAGTGACATCGCGGTTGGCGAGGGCACGGAGTTGACCTGGATCATCCTGCAGCAGCAGGGCGTCGACGACACGCATCTCGGCCAGATCCGCGTCGATCTCGGTGCCGATGCCAAACTTCGCCTGTTCGTCATCAATGCCGGCGGCAAGCTGGTGCGCCAGGAACTGAATATCAAGGTGACGGGCGAGGGCGCCGATCTGACGCTGCGCGGCATCAATCTGCTCGGGGCCGAGAGCCATACCGATGTGACAATGGTGCTCGGCCACGATGTGCCACATACCGGTTCGACCGAAGTGATCCGCAACGTCGTCTTCGACCGCGCAAAGGGCGTCTTCCAGGGCATGATCCGGGTTGCGCCTGACGCCCAGAAGACGGACGCCAAGATGGCGTGCAACACGCTCTTGATGTCCGACGACGCCGAATTCTCGGTGAAGCCGGAGCTCGAGATCTTCGCCGACGACGTGCAGTGCGGCCATGGGGCGACGGTGACCGATATCGACGCCAATCATCTCTATTATCTGATGGCGCGCGGCATTCCGGAAAACAAGGCGCGGGCGATGCTCGTCAATGCTTTCGTCGCCGAAATCGTCGAGGAACTGGAAGACGAAGGCCTGGTCGAAGCGCTGGAAAGCGTGATCTCGGCTTGGCTCGAAAAGCACGCCTGATCGGATAAATGCCATGGACAAGATTGTGCCGGCCACTGAGTACGACGTCGAAGCCATCCGCCGGGATTTTCCGATCCTGGCGGAGAAAGTGCACGGCAAGCCGCTGGTGTATCTCGACAATGGCGCCTCGGCACAGAAGCCGCGGTCGGTGATCGACGCCATCTCGCATGCCTACGCCCATGAATACGCCAATGTGCATCGCGGCCTGCACTATCTCTCTAACGTCGCGACGGATGCCTATGAGGCAGCCCGCGAGAAGGTCCGCCGCTTCCTCAACGCGCCTGATGTCAACGACATCGTCTTCACCAAGAATTCGACCGAAGCGATCAATACTGTCGCCTATGGCTGGGGCATGCCTAAGATCGGCGAAGGCGACGAGATCGTCCTGACGATCATGGAGCACCATTCCAATATCGTGCCCTGGCACTTCATCCGCGAGCGCCAGGGCGCCAAGCTGGTCTGGGTGCCGGTCGATGACGAAGGCGCCTTCCATATCGAGGAATTCGAGAAGAGCCTGACGGAGCGTACCAAGCTTGTCGCCATTACCCATATGTCGAATGCGCTCGGCACGATTGTTCCGGTCAAGGAGGTCTGCCGCATTGCCCATGAACGCGGCATCCCGGTGCTGATCGACGGCAGCCAGGGCGCCGTGCACCTGCCGGTCGACGTGCAGGATATCGACTGCGACTGGTATGTCATGACAGGCCACAAGCTCTACGGCCCGTCGGGAATCGGCATTCTCTACGGCAAGAAGGAGCGGCTCTCGCAGATGCGCCCCTTCCAGGGCGGCGGCGAGATGATCTTCGAAGTCGCCGAGGACTCGGTCACGTACAACGATCCGCCACATCGCTTCGAAGCCGGCACGCCGCCGATCGTGCAGGCGATCGGGCTCGGTTACGCCCTCGACTATATGGAGAAGGTCGGCCGCGAGGCAATCGCCCGGCATGAGGCCGATCTCGCAGCTTACGCGACCGAGCGCCTCCGGTCGGTCAATTCGCTGCGGATGTTCGGGACAGCAGCCGGCAAGGGGAGCATTTTTTCCTTCGAACTGGCAGGCATTCACGCCCATGACGTCTCGATGGTAATCGACCGGCAGGGCATTGCCGTGCGGGCCGGCACCCATTGTGCCATGCCGCTCTTGAAACGCTTCGGCGTCACCTCCACATGCCGTGCATCGTTCGGCATGTACAATACCCGCGCCGAGGTCGATGCCCTGGCCGATGCGCTTGACTATGCGCGCAAGTTCTTTGCCTGAGGAGTGTCCGTGATGAGCCTGGACGAAAGCGAACAGAAGATCGATGTGCGCGAAGGCATCGTGCATTCCAGCATCCCGGCCGATGAACTGGCGCGGCTCAGCGATGACGTCATTGCCGCGCTGAAGACCGTCTATGACCCCGAAATCCCCGCCGACATCTTCGAACTCGGTCTGGTCTACAAGATCGACATCGAGGACGACCGGATGGTAAAGATCATGATGACCCTGACCGCGCCCGGCTGCCCGGTTGCCGGCGAGATGCCGGGGTGGGTGGAGAATGCCGTCGGCGCCGTCGAAGGCGTGTCGGGCGTCGAGGTCGAAATGACCTTTGATCCGCCGTGGACGCCGGACCGGATGTCCGAGGAGGCGCAGGTCGCCGTCGGCTGGTACTGAGCTGCGCTAGGAGCAGTACCGCGCGCGGTATTGATCCGTTTACCTCGGGCGACTACATTTGATTCACGAAGCACCGGACCCCGGTTGTGGAAGGAGAAAAAGCCGATGGGCTTTGCAGTGATGAGCATGACGGAAGGGGCTGCCGCCCGCGTCAAGGCGATCGTCGAAAATTCCGGACCGGAAGCCAAGGGCATTCGTGTCGGCATCAAGAAGGGCGGCTGTGCCGGGATGGAATATACCATCGACCTGGTGACCGAGCCGGACGCCAAGGATGACCTGATCGAACGCGACGGCGCCAAGGTCTGGGTCGAACCGTCAGCCGTGCTCTATCTTCTCGGCACCGAAATGGGCTTCGAGCAGACGACGCTCCGCTCCGGCTTCACCTTCACCAATCCCAACCAGACATCGGCCTGCGGCTGCGGCGAATCCGTCGAGCTGAAACCTGCCGATCTCGCGGCCCTTGCCGCACAGCGCCAGAGCGAGCCGGCGCATTCCTGATAACCGTCCCCCTTTAGGCTGATGGGGAATTCTCCATCAACTGCTTCCTGCCAGACGGTCGCGGGCCTGTGTCTTGCTTATGGACGAGCAAGGCGAGGCGCCGCGCCACATATTGTGTCCTGCTCAGCGGAACCTGTCATAAAAAACGGCTGCGAGTCGGATCGCGTGTCGATGTCTAGGAAAGAAACGACGCGGCAGCCGTGGGGGTTCTTACGGGCCAGCCGAATATCGAGATTGGTAGAAAATAACGGATCCGGGTTCCAATATTCATAGCGTCCAGTGACGAGGAGTTTATCCCGTTCCACGAGAAATGTCGCCCTCAGTAGCTTTTCCTCGTCCGTGGAGATCGGCTCTGCTTTCTCCGCGATTGATCTCGCACGAACGTTTTGATTTGCCACGATCGGATGGATGCTCGCCTTCCGCGACCACGAAGCGAGATCCCGGAACTTCCCAGCGCCATTCAGCCTCCTGGTATCCAGATGTCAGTGGAAAGGGTACTCCAGGAGCGGTCAAGGGGGCTACCGTCCTGAGGTGACGGCCAAGGTCGCGTAATCCTGTTGCATTAAAGTCTTTGCCGTTCTCCACGGCAATTCGACATCGTGTGAACAGGTCGCGCCACACACCGGACAGGTCTTCGCTGGCACCTGCACTGGTTACGAGGGCCAAATTCAGAAGGACTGGCAAGGCAACGTGACGCAAGCGACATACCTCCTGAAGTGGTATTTGAGCCCCCATGGCCGAGCCCAATATGCGGATCGGCACGTGTGAAAAATAGAGTAACGAATAGGGCCATGGCTTTGAGGATTGCCTAGTCGCGCTTGATGCTCATCAGCATTTCCCAGATGTCGGGGCCGGTCTCGAAGACCATGGCGTTCGCCTTGTAGCTCTGCTCGGCTTCGATCAGGTCGGTGAGTTCGGTGGCCGGATCGAGATCGGAATCCGTCGGACCGACGATGGCCTCGACGCTGCCTGAGGCAACGGAGGTGAGGCTGGTGTTCAGCCTGCTATAACCAGGGGTGCTGCTGTTTGCGACGTTGCTGGCGATCGCGCTGATCCGTGTCGTCTGTGCCCGCATTCCCAAAAGAGCAGTGCCTGCAATAGTCGATATGCTCATCAGCCTTTTCCCCAGAACTGGATCGTCGTTTTTTACCCGCAAGGATTTAGGGAATGCTGAAGGCGTTGCGTTAGCAAAGACCTATGGGTACGCAACCATGCCGTCAGATGTGCTTCGCATTGGCACGGCGCGCAGCCGGGACAAACCTACAGGACCAAAACGCTTGGACGGATCAAGTGGGACGAGCATCACAGCAACATCGAGGCTCCGCGATCGATATAGGTATCAAGAAACTGCTCGAGGCGCGGGTTTCTCGGTCGCTTGAAAACCTCTTGGGGCGGACCGGTGAACAGCACCTTGCCGTGATCAAGAAAGATGATCTGCTGGCCGACCGTTGCGGCAAACCCGATCTCGTGGGAAACGACGACCATTGTCATGCCTTCGGCGGCGAGATCGCGCATGACGTTCAGCACTTCGCCGGTCAGTTCGGGATCGAGTGATGAGGTTGGTTCGTCAAAGAGCATGATCTTCGGGTTGAGAGCCAGGGCTCGCGCGATAGCAACACGCTGCTGCTGTCCTCCCGAGAGCTGTGACGGATAGTGGTTTGCCCGGCCCTCGAGACCGACCTTGGCGAGTTGAGCCATTGCCCGCTCCTCTGCCTCCTTGCGGTTCTTTTTGTGAACCGTCTTCAGCGCCTCGCTGACGTTGCCGAGCGCCGTCATGTGCGGCCAGAGATTGAACTGCTGAAAAACCATGCCGATCTGGGCGCGAATCCGGCGATTGGTGGGAGCCGGCAGCCGCTCCCTTACGCCATTCGCATTTTCCGCAAAGCCGAGCACCTCGCCATTGACGGCAATGGTCCCCTTTGTCGATTCTTCCAGAAACGCCATGCAGCGCAGCAGCGTGCTCTTGCCTGATCCCGACGGACCGATCACGCAGGAAACCTGTCCCTGGGCAATATCAAGATCGATACCGTTCAGCACGGTGGAATCGCCAAACGTCTTGACAAGATTTTTGACTGCAATCGCGGGAACGCTCATATGTTGAAAAACCTGAATCTGGTGAGTTTCGTTTCGGCGAGACGACCGAGCCAGCCGGTGATTTCGACCAGGGCCCAATAGAAGAGGGCGAGTACAAAAAGCGCTTCGACAAATGCATATTGCTGCGATCCGATGGCGCTCAGTGTTGCCGTCAGTTCCGGCACGGTGATGATCGACAACACGGCCGTCTCCTTCATGAGGATGATGGTCATGTTGAGCGATGGCGGCAGCACAAGCATGGTCATCTCAGGCAGCAATATGCGCCTGACGATCTGCGTGTGTGTCAGGCCAACGCATAGACCCGCTTCGATATGCCCCTTCGGGACGGCGGCAAAGCCCGAGCGGAATATCTCGCTGAAATAGGCCGCGCCGTAGATGGACAGGCCAACGACGCCTGCCGGGATCGGATTGAGCGACAATCCGATGAAGGGGCCCCCGTAGTAGACGAGGAATATCTGAATGAGGAAGGGCGTGCCGCGCAGCACTGCGATGACAATGCCGAACGCCCTGTCCAAGAGCACCCCGCCAAAACGCCGCGCGACAGCGACAAGGAAACCCAGAACGGCAGCGGCAAGAGCGGCGACGATCCAGATAACGATCGTCACGAAGGCACCGCTGGCGATCTCCGGCAAATGGCTGAAAATCACATTGATATCGAAGGTCATCGCGGTACTCCCGGCAGGGAGCGTTCGATCAGACCGCCGGCAAGCGCTACGATCCAATTAATGGCGAGGTAGATCAGACCGGCGGAAGCGAAGATTTCGAGCGGCAGAAAGGTGCTGCCGGCAAGGTCCTGGGCCATGCGCGTCAGCTCGACGATCCCGACAACGGAGACCAGCGAAGAAGCCTTCAAAATAAGGATCGCTTCGTTGACGAGCGCCGGAAAGGTCAGCCGCAGAGCGATCGGCGCCTTGATCCGGCGGAAGATCTGCATGGGCGTGAGGCCGACCATCTCGGCGGACTCGACAAGGCCCGACGGAACGCTGGCAAACCCGCCGCGTAGATTTTCAGCCTGATAGGCAGCCGTGCACAGCGAAAGGCCAACGATCGCCGCAACGATACTCGGCACGTTGATGCCGATCACCGGCAGAAGGTTATAGATCAGTAACAGCTGCACCAGCAGCGGCACGCCGCGAAAGAAGCTGATGAAAATCTTCCCCGGCAACACGAAAAGCCGTTGCCGCGAAAGGAGCATGGCGGAAACAATGATCGCGATTGCAAAGCCGATCAGAATCGAAACTACGCTGATCGTAACGGTGTAGATCGAAGCTTGCAGAAGAAGCTCGAAAAGTTTGGTGGACATGGGCGGTGCTTGCCTGCGTGCTGCGGCCGTGAAGTCTGTTCCACGGCAAATTGCGCCCCGACCGATGGCGGGGCGCGGGCATTTCACCGGCAATGATCAGAATGCCGGATCTTTGACAGCGTCAGGCGTGTCGAAAGACGCACCGAACCACTTCTTTTGCAGCTCCGCCATACGCCCGTCTGCCTTTATCTTGAGCATTGCGGCATCGATCGCGTCCATCAGCGGGGCGTGATCGGCGTCCTTGAGACCGATGAAGCCGAAATAGGACTTCTTTCCGAAAGGCGGCAGAACGACTTCGAAAGTGCCCTTTCGCTGGCTGGCGACAAAGGCGATGTTCGGGAGCGAATTGGCAACGCCGGCAATACGGCCGGCTGCGAGATCGGCGTAGGTCTCAGTGAAGGCAGGATATTCGCGCACATCGACTTTGGTCGGCAGCGTGTCGGAGAATTCCTTCAGCTGGTCGAGCTGGGCAGTTGCCTTGCCGACACCAATCGTCTTGCCGGCAATGTCTTCCGGCTTGTTGATCGTTGTGTCGCCGGCTTTCTTGAGGATGGCAATCGTCGCTTCGGCGATCGGCGGCGTGAAGCGATAGCGCTCCATGCGCTTCTTGGTGATCGTTGCCGGACCTGCGACGACATCGAACTTGCCGGCCTCAAGCGCGGGGAAGACGCCGTCCCAGGGAAGTGCCACCCACTCGATCTTGACGCCAAGTTCCTTGCCGATCTCGGCAAAAAGGTCGACGTTCAGGCCCGTATGTTCACCGGCATCGATATAGTCAAACGGTGCGAAGGCCGTTTCGGTGCCAACCTTGAGCGTGCCGGCTGCCTTGACGGCCGCCAGCGTATCGGCTGCGTGGGCGGAAAAGGCTGCTCCTAACAGGAACGCAGCGCCGACCAGACCCCTCAGCAGTGACTTTGCCTTCATGATCATCTCTCCAGTTTTATTCCTCCGACGGAGGAGTTTTGTTCCCGATTTTGATTTCAATGCGCGGATTTTTATGCTCCGCTTTTGACTATACAAATAGATATAGGCTGGCTTAGAGTGTCAATGTAAAAGTCAAGGAACGCAAAAATTGTGCCGGGTTGTGGCAATCTTTGCCGGTGTGACGCGACCGCTCGGCACTTTGATCGTGACGCCCAACGAGGTGTGGACTTGGTGTCGATTTATCAGCGTATTTTCATGGATATCGAGGCGAAGATCATCAGCGGCGATTGGCGGCCTGGCGACCGTATTCCCATAGAACATGAACTGGTCGCGGAATATCAATGCTCGCGCATGACTGTCAGCAAGGCACTGTCGGCTCTGGTCGAGCGCGGCATGATCGTCAGAAGGCGCAAGACCGGTTCGTTTGTTGCATCGCCCCAGATCGACCGCACGGTAATGGATATTCAGGATATCAGCACCGAAGCGGAACTGGCCGGGCACGAACACCGCTTCGAGCTTCTCACACGTAAAGTCGAACGCCTTGGAGAAACGGACGCGAAACAGCTGTCGGAAGCCCCCGATGCGGAGATACTCAGGCTTCAATGCCTGCATATCGTGGACGGCAGACCCTATGCCATCGAACGGCGGATCATCATGCTCGACGTCGTCCCCCGTGCGCGCGGCGAGAGCTTCGCCTCGATCCCGCCCGGCAAATGGCTGCTTGCAGAAGTTCCCTGGTCCAAGGCCAAACACGTCATCCGCGCCGTCTCGGCCGATCCGGCGACGGCGCGGATGCTGGAGACAGAAAGAGGTCAGGCGTGCCTTAGCCTAATCCGGCAGACCTGGCAGAACGGCCGGACGGTGACATATGTCGAGATTACCCATCCAGGCGACCGGTTCCAGTTCGCAGGGACGTTTCATCCGATGGCAAATTGAGTTGGCGCAAAACCACGGGAGGTTCTGCAAGTGATCAATGAGCGCTTCAAGACGATCCCGCTCAAGGGTCTGCAAGCCTTCGAGGCGGTGGGGCGTTGCGGCGGGGTGACGGCTGCGGCACTGGAGCTCAAGGTGTCGCCGGGGGCAATCAGCCAGCAAATTCACAAGATCGAAAGTTTTCTCGGAGTTTCGCTACTGGAGCGGAGCGGGCGAACCGTTGAGCTGACCGCCTGGGGCCGGCTTTATCATCAGGAGATTTCGAAGGGATTTGAGCAATTTGCATTCGCTCAGCAGTTGTTGGAAAGGGCACGCAACGAGACGCCGCTGGTCCTTAGCGCGCTTTCTTCCGTCGTCAACAGATGGATCGGCAGGCGAATCTTCGACTGGCAGGCCATACACCCCGATGTTCAAGTGAGAATTATCGGACGGGACAAGGAGCCCAGGATCGGTTTCGACGATGTCGATTTCCGCGTAAGCTACGGGTCGGACGTCCTGCAGCACGACCATTATACGGAACTGTTTCGCGATTGGGTCGTGCCTGTCTGCTCGCCGTCGCTAATGCAGGATCGCGCGCACGCGGCCCGGGATCTCTTTGAACAGCCACTTCTGCATGTCGAGTGGGAAAGGCACTTCACGCCTTACCCAAGCTGGGCGGAGTTTGCGGCCATGGCCGGTATACCGTTCGACGCGTCGACGCCTGGCCTCTCCTTTACCCTGTCGAGCAGCGCGATCGATGCAGCCGTCAACAAGCGGGGCGTCGTCCTAGCGCAGATGTCGATGATTACCGATGAGCTCGAGGCGCAGACGCTCGTCACTCCCGTCGACATGCGGATGCCGCTGCGCGAAAGCTACTTTCTGGCCTGGGACCGCGCGGCACTGCAAAAGCCGCGCGGCCGCGAATTCCGCGACTGGCTCGTCGCCATTTCCCGTCAGCAGGCTTTGGTGTCAGCGCCCAAATGAACGTTTTAGAAAATCTAAAACGGACCTTAGCGCCGCGATGTTGATGAAAATTTGCGCCTGGTGATAATTTGAGCGGCCACCTTCAATAGGCAGCATGCATAAGGGGAGAGCTCGATGGCGCGAACTGACAAGATGAAACTTGGGACCTTCGTCTACACTTTCGGCTTTCATCCGGCCTCGTGGCTGCATCCGGCCAGCGATGTCGGCGGCGCCAATGACTTCGCTCATCTGCTCGATGTCGCCAAACGATCCGAGGCGGCCAAGTTCGATTTCATGTTCATGGCGGATTCTCCGGCTGCCGCCGTCGGTGATCCGAATGCGCTTGCCCGTATTCCGACCAAGATGAATCGCTTCGAACCCCTCTCACTGCTATCAGCATTGGCGGTCACGACCAGCAATCTCGGTCTCGTTGCGACGGTGTCGACAAGTTATTACGAGCCATACAATGTCGCCCGCCTGTTCGCCTCGATAGACCATCTGAGCAACGGGCGCGTCTGCTGGAACGTCGTCACCTCCGACCATGACGAAACCGGTTACAACTTCAATCGCGAGGGACTTGATCCGCACGCGCTGCGCTATGAGCGCGGCAACGAATTCGTCGATGTCGTTTTCGGCCTTTGGGACAGCTTCGAGGAAGGTGCTCTGCTTCTCGACCGCGAAAGCGGTGTCTATTATGACAAGGACAAGCACCACACGCTCAATCACAGAGGCAAGCATTTCCAGGTCCGCGGACCCCTCAACATTGCGCGAACGCCCCAGGGCCGTCCCGTCATCGCCCAGGCCGGCGGTTCGGAACCCGGAATGGACATGGCGGCGCGCACTGCCGAGATCGTCTTCAGCCTTGCGTCGAATATCGAGCGAAACAGGGCCTTCTACGAAAACGTCAAGAGCCGGATGCCGGCCTATGGGCGCGATGCCGACGACCTGAAGATCATGCCGGGCATCGTTCTCAACATCGGTGAAACGGAAGCCGAGGCAAAGGCGAAGGTCGACTATCTGATCGACAAGATGCATCCTGATGTCGGCCGGTTGATGCTTTCCGAATTCCTGGAAGCGGACTTGCGCGACGTGCCGCTCGATAAGCCCTTCCCCATGGATCGACTTCCGGCGGCGCCGAAGGGTTCACGCTCCTTGTTCGACGAATTGGTCGGTTTTGTCAGGAGCGGCCATACCGTCGGCGAGCTCATCCGGCACTATGCCGAGAAGCATACCGGAAATGGCATTACAGGCACGCCCACCCAGATCGCCGACTTTATGGAGGAATGGTTCGAGACGCGGGCCGCCGATGGCTTCATCCTGATGTTCCCGACCCTGCCGTCCAGCCTCGACGATTTCGTGAGGCTCGTCCTGCCCGAGCTTCGCCGCCGCGGTCTGTTCCGCGAGGAATATGAGGGAAGGACCCTGCGCGAAAACCTCGGTCTTTCAATGCCGGCAAATCGTTTTGCCGAAACGCGGACGCCGGCCCGATGAGTGCCGCGGCTTTAATCAGCGAAGCAGATTTCAAGCTTTCGATGCGTCATCTGGCGGGTGCAGTCAGCGTGATCACGGTCGGCGACGGAAAAAACCACACCGGCTTCACCGCAACCTCGGTCTCTTCATTTTCGGCGGAGGTGCCCTCGGTCATGGTCAGTGTCAACCGCGCATCTTCCTCGTGGCCGATCTTGCAGCGGTACGGCTGTTTCTGTGTCAACGTGCTGGCGGCCGACCAGCAGCAGGTGGCGCAATCATTTGCAGGTTTCGACGGACGCAAGGGCATCGAACGCTTCGGTAATGCGGGATGGTATCGCCTCAGGACTGGCGCGCCCGTTCTCGAAAACGCTCTTACCGTGCTGGACTGCAAGCTAGAAACGGCATTCCACCATCATTCCCATGCGATTCTGATCGGACATATTTGCGCTATCCAAGTCCGACAAGGCATAGGGCCGCTCATCTATTGGCGCGGCGGCTATCGTGAACTCCGGCGGAGGTCGATTGCCGCGTTCTAGCGGAGCCGCTCCGACAATAGCTCTATCGAGGCAACATCCGCATTGGCAAAGGCAAGTCTGAGGTAATGCTCTTGTCTCTCGCCGAAATAGGCGCCCGGCAAACAGACGATGCCCGATTCCCTGGCGAGTCTTTCGGCGACCTCTGAAGATGATCGATCGGCGAAAGGGTGGCGGACGAAGGCGAAATAGGCGCCGATCGCTCCTATTTCCCAATCATGCAAGCTGGAAAAGACCAGCTTTAACTCATCCGCCCGGCGCGCGATTTCCAGCCGGTTGCCGGCCCGCCAATCGGCAAGCGCGGGGATAGCCGATGCAACGGCGATCTGAGCCGAGCGCGGTGCGCAGATCTGCATATTGTCCATCACCTTGGCGATCTCGGCGACGAGCTTGGGTCCTGCCGTGATGGCACCCAGCCTGTGGCCGGGGATGCAAAAGGATTTCGAAAAACTGTAAAGAAGGACGACCGTGTCCTCCCAACCCGGCTCGGACAGGAGTGAGTGCGGCCGGCCGTAATCCTCGCCCAGGAAATCGCGATAGGTTTCATCAAGGATCAGCCAGGTGCCATACTTCCGGCAAAGAACAAAAAGCTCGTGCAGCAGGCTTGGCGGATATACCGCTCCGGTGGGATTGTTGGGTGAGACGACTGCCAGCACCTTGGCGCCGGCCGCAAGTGCTGCTTCGGTCGAACTCGGATTAGGCAGAAAACCGCTGGCAGGATCGCACTCAACCAATCGACGTCCGATCCCCAGCATCCACAGCGTCGTATCGTGATTGAAATAGAAGGGATTGGTGAGAGCCACCGTATCGCCCGCGCCAGCAAGGGCGATCGCCGCGCACATGAACGCCTGATTGCAGCCGGCGGTAATGTGGATATTCCCTTCGGAAAGGTCGGCGCCGTAAAGCGCGGCGAGATGTGCTGCATAGGCCTTGCGTAACACGGGCTCGCCTTCGATCGGACCGTAGCCTGTCATCGCCTGCTGTCCGGCCGTCTCGGCAAGTAGGCGAAGCATCTCCGGATGGGCGGGATAGCCGGGTACGGCTTGCGATAGATCGATGAGCGGCCCCTTGTTTCCTTTATATTCGCGGCTCCAGGCGATGACGGAAGGAATGGGCGGGGCCGAGAGTCGGGAAACACGTAAATTGGGTTTTGCAGCGATCATGTCGATTTCTCTTTGATGGCAATTGCTACAACGATACCAATTACCTTCTCAACCCCTTTGTCGGCTGAGACGGAACCGAAGCGGAGACATATGCGCATGGTGTGGGACAAAAACCGACTCGAACAGTTGCGCGCAGATTTCGCGGACGCCAATGGTGGTGAGATATTCGATGAGAAGTTTCGGAAAGTGGCGGAGAAGATCATCTCCAAGAACGGCACGAGACTGAATCGCAGATTGCCTGGTAGGGCGTTCGCCATCGCAATGGCTTGAGGTGCTTGGCACAGTTATAGGCTGTGACGAAGGCAAGGACATGGGCTTTCAGGCTTTCGAGATTAACGCGACGCTACCCAGTCGTGCCAATCGCTTTCGCTGCCGTTGAACACATTGAGGTCGATCTTGCCGTCGACGCCGTCGGAGAGGCCGGAGCCGGAATACTGCCAGAACACCCACTTGCGGCCGGGATAGACCTTGGAGGGGTGAGCGGCTACCGAGCGCAGCCAGAAGGGATAGTCAAGCATCTGGCCCTTCAGATTGTCGCGATAGAAGTCCGGCGCCGTGTAGATGATCGGGCGCTGGCCGTAATGCCGCTCGAGCTTGTCCATGAAGACCTGCATCTTTTCCCGGACCCGAGCCGGGGAGATGCGGCGCTTGCAGCTCGACTCACCGTTCCACTCGACATCGATGACGGGCGGGAGCGCGTTGGCTTCCTTCGGAACGTTGCGGATGAACCAGTCGGCCTGTTCGCCGGCTGTCCGGCACCAGTAGAAGAAGTGATAGGCGCCATGTTTCAGCCCGGCTTCCTTGGCGCGGCGCCAGTTCTTCTTAAACATCGGGTCGAGGTGATCGCCGCCGTCCGTCGCCTTGATGTAGACGAAGTTGGCCCCCTGCTGGCGCAAAGTCTCCCAGTCGATCTCGCCCTGCCAGCGCGACACGTCGACGCCATGCACGGCAAGCTTTCTCGGCGAAGTCCTGCCGAAGTTGATCGGTTTGGCATCGCGGAAGCGGTGGCTATAGATTCGCGAGCGTTTGGGGGATTTCGGGCCGGCGTCAGGATCGACATCCGGGGCATCGGGCATCAGCATCGCGACAGGCCTTTCCGTCGGCATCGGCATGCCGACCGGCCTGTCGGCTGGCGCGAGCGCTTGCGGCTCCGGAACGGGCCCTGTCCAGCTCAGCGCCTGCTGCGGCGGGCTTGCCTGTGGCGCAGGGTCGCCGACAGCAGCAGCCGGTATCGGGCCGTTCGGCTTGCTGATGGCATTGGTGGTTTCCACCGACGGCACAGGGGTGAGCACATCTTCGGCGCCGGAGCTTGCGGCGCATCCCGACAGGATCAGGGTGGTGAGGAGAATTGCTGGCACAGCCGATGGACGCATGAGAACCCGCACGCAAAACAGAGGTCGGCGGCAACATCCATCACAGGTGGAAACCGCCCATTTCGAATTGCTAACAGAGACTTGCTAAGAAAGGTTAAATTTGAACCAGTGCCTCGCAGGGCTGTGTCAGGGATGGCACGAGCGGTGCATGGAAGGCCGAAGTGTCGGCAGCCCCTCCCGAATTCGTCGGGAAGGGCTTACCAAGTCATGTCATTCCGCCGCTTCGGCGTAGCTTTCCACCGGCGGGCAGGTGCAGATGAGGTTGCGGTCGCCGTAGACATTGTCGACGCGGTTGACTGGGGACCAGTATTTGTCGACGCGGAAGGCGCCGGGTGGGAAGCAGGCCTGCTCCCGGCTGTAGGGGCGATCCCATTCGCCAACGAGATCTTCGACCGTGTGCGGCGCGTTTTTCAGCGGGTTATTGGCCTTGTCCATGCGTCCTTCCTCGATGGCGCGGGCTTCCTCGCGGATCGCCAGCATCGCCTCGCAGAAGCGGTCGAGCTCGGCCTTGGTCTCGCTTTCCGTCGGCTCGATCATCAGCGTGCCTGATACCGGCCAGCTCATGGTCGGTGCGTGGAAGCCGCAGTCGATCAGGCGCTTGGCGACATCGTCGACGGTCACGCCTGCGCTGTCGACCAGTGGACGCGTGTCGATGATGCATTCATGCGCGACGCGCCCGGTCTTCGACTTATAGAGCACGTCATAAGCGCCCTTCAGCCGGGTGGCGATGTAGTTGGCGTTGAGGATCGCCACCTTGGTCGCCTGGGTCAGGCCTTCGCCGCCCATCATCAGGCAGTAGCTCCAGGAGATCGGCAGGATCGAGGCCGAGCCGAAGGCCGCCGCCGATACGGCACCCGGCCGCCCATCGGTTTCCGGATGACCCGGGAGGTAGGGCGCCAGGTGCGCCTTGACTCCGATCGGGCCCATGCCGGGGCCGCCGCCGCCATGCGGGATGCAGAAGGTCTTGTGCAGGTTGAGGTGCGACACGTCGGAGCCGATGTCCCCGGGGCGGGACACGCCGACCATGGCGTTCATGTTGGCGCCGTCGAGATAGACTTGGCCACCATGCTGATGCACGAGACCGCAGATTTCCTTGACCGTCTCCTCGAATACGCCGTGCGTCGAGGGATAGGTGATCATGCAGCAGGAGAGGTTTGCTGCGTGCTCTTCAGCCTTGGCGCGGAAGTCGTCCATGTCGATGTCGCCGTTCTCACGGACCTTGACGACGACAACCTTCATGCCGACCATCTGGGCGGAAGCGGGGTTGGTGCCGTGTGCCGATGTCGGAATCAGGCAGACGTCGCGATGACCGTCGCCATTGGCGATATGATAGTTGCGGATCGTCAGCAGGCCGGCATATTCGCCTTGCGCGCCGGAATTCGGCTGCATCGAGAAGGCGTCGTAGCCGGTGACGGCGCATAGCTTTCCCGTGAGGTCATCCAGCATCTCGCGATAGCCGAGCGCCTGGTCCGATGGCACGAAGGGATGGATATCGGAAAATTCCGGCCAGGTGATCGGCAGCATTTCCGCCGTCGCATTGAGCTTCATCGTGCAGGAGCCGAGCGGGATCATCGCACGGTCGAGCGCGAGGTCACGGTCGGAGAGCCGCCGGATGTACCGCGTCATCTCGCTTTCAGCCCGGTTCATGTGGAAGATCGGGTGGGTGAGATAATCGCTGGTCCTGAGGAGGTCCTTCGGCAGGCGGTAGGAAGGCTCGAAATCCGCGACGGCGAAATTGCCGCCGAAGGCGCGCCATACCGCTTCGAGTGTCGCGGGCCGCGTGCGCTCGTCGAGGCTCATGCCGATCTTCGTTTCGCCGACCTTGCGCAGATTGACGCCTTCGGCGACGGCAGCGCGTAGGATCAAGCCCTGCATATGGCCGACATCGACAGTGATCGTATCGAAGAAGCTTTCCGGCTCGACCTTGTAGCCGAGTTTCTCCAGGCCCTTGGCCATCAGCACGGCCTTCTGGTGCACCTGCTGGGCGATCGCCTTGATGCCCTTCGGACCGTGGAAGACCGCATACATCGAGGCCATGACAGCAAGCAGCACCTGGGCGGTGCAGATGTTGGAAGTCGCTTTCTCCCGGCGGATGTGCTGTTCGCGGGTCTGCAGCGACAGTCGATAGGCGCGGTTGCCACGGGCATCGACGGAAACGCCGACGAGGCGGCCGGGCATGGAGCGTTTGATGGCGTCCTTGACCGCCATATAGGCGGCGTGTGGACCGCCGTAGCCGACCGGAACGCCAAAACGCTGCGAAGAGCCGACGGCTATATCGGCGCCCATCTCGCCCGGCGATTTCAGCAGCGTCAGCGCGAGAATATCGGCGGCAACGATTGCGATGGCGCCAGCCTGGTGCAGGCGCGCAATCAGGCCGGTGAAGTCATGCAGGTGACCGTGCGTGCCGGGATATTGGAAGATCGCGCCAAAGACGTCGACGGGATCGAGATCGGTGAAGGGATTGCCGACGATGACCTGCCAGCCAAGCGGCTCGGCACGGGTGCGAATGAGGGCGATGGTCTGCGGATGGCAATCGGCATCGACGAAGAAGGCTTTCGCCTTCGACTTCGAAACGCGCTCGGCCATCGCCATGCCTTCGGCGGCGGCGGTCGCCTCGTCAAGCAGCGAGGCGTTGGCGACGTCGAGGCCGGTCAAGTCGCAGATCATCGTCTGATAGTTGAGCAGCGCTTCGAGACGGCCTTGGCTGATCTCAGGCTGATAGGGCGTATAGGCCGTGTACCAGGCGGGGTTTTCCAGAATGTTGCGCTGAATGACCGGCGGCGTGATCGTGCCGTAGTAGCCCTGGCCGATCAACGAGACCAGCACCTTGTTCTTGTTTGCCGTCTCGCGCAGTTTGTCGAGCGCTTCGCGCTCGGTCATCGGCGCGCCCCAGACGAGCGGCGCCTTCTGACGGATGGCGGGCGGCAGCGTCGCGTCGATCAGGCCGTCGAGGCTGTTATAGCCGATCACCTTCAGCATCTCGGTCATCTCGGTCGGCGAGGGGCCGATGTGACGGCGATTGGCGAAATCGTAGGGCTGATAATCGGTGAACTGGAATTCGGTCGGCGTCGTCATTACGCGGTGAGCTCCTTGTAGGCGGCCTCATCGAGCAGACCATCGGCATCGGCGGGGTTCTTGAGCTTCAGCTTGAAGAACCAGCCGGCGCCTTGAGGGTCGGAGTTGATGAGCGAGGGGTCGGCGACGATCGCCTCGTTGACCGCGGTGATCTCGCCATCGAGCGGACAATAGACCTCGGAGGCCGCCTTGACGGATTCAACGGTTGCGGCGTCGTCGTTCTTGGCGAAGCTCTTGCCCACTTCAGGCAGTTCGACGAAGACAAGATCGCCCAACTGTTCGACGGCATAGGTGGTGATGCCGACGGTTGCGACATCGCCGTCAAGTTCGAGCCATTCATGTTCAGCGGTAAATTTCAGCATGGAAATATCCTCTCGGGAAACAGGGTTTCAGCGTTTGTAGGTCGGCTTGACGAAGGGCAGGGCGGAGACGGTGACCGGCAGGAACTTGCCGCGCACCTCGGCGTAGACAAGGGTCCCTACGGTCGAATGGGAGACGGGCACGTAGCCCATGGCGACGGGACCTTCGACGCTGGGGCCGAAGCCGCCCGACGTGACTTCACCGATTTCGACCTTTCCCTCGGCATCGGCGTAGAGCTTGGCATGGCCGCGCACCGGCGCCTTGCCTTCCGGCTTCAGGCCGACACGACGGCGGGCGGCGCCGTTTTCGAGTTCGGAGAGGATGCGGCCGGAGCCCGGAAAGCCGCCGGCTCGGGCCCCGCCCGTGCGCCGCGCCTTCTGCATAGCCCATTCGAGCGCTGCCTCGACCGGCGAGGTGGTCGTATCGATATCATTGCCATAAAGGCAAAGGCCGGCTTCCAGACGCAGCGAGTCACGGGCGCCGAGGCCGATCGCCTGGACGTCCGGATGTTCGAGCAACCGCATAGCGACATCTTCGGCCTTGTCGGCCGGGACGGAGATTTCGAAGCCGTCCTCGCCACTATAGCCGGAGCGCGAAACCAGGCAGGAAACGTCGTGCAGCCGGCAGTGGCGCACATCCATGAATTTCATCGCCGCGACGTCGGCCCAGAGCTCGGCGAGAACCTCGACCGCGCGCGGTCCCTGCAGCGCGATCAAGGCGCGGTTCAGAAGCGTGATGTCGCACTGGTCGCCGATGTGGGTCTGCAGATGGGCCAGATCGGCCTCCTTGCAGGCGGCGTTGACGACAACGAAAAGGTGGTCGTCGACATGGGTGATCATCAGATCGTCGAGGATGCCGCCGGTGTCGTCGGTAAAGAAGCCGTATCGCTGGCGGCCGGCCGGGAGCCCGAAAATATCGACCGGCACCAGGCTTTCCAGCGCCAGCGCCGCATCCTCATAGCTGCCCGACTTCGCCTTCACGATGACCTGGCCCATGTGGGAGACGTCGAAGAGGCCAGCCTCGGCGCGGGTATGAAGATGTTCCTTCATGACGCCCGCCGGATATTGCACTGGCATGTCGTAAGCAGCAAACGGCACCATGCGGGCGCCGAGCGAAAGATGCAGGGCATGCAGCGGGGTTTTCTTGAGGGCAGCAGTATCGTCCAAACGACGCCTCCGGGGTTTGCGCCTCTTATTAAGGCGCGGGCTCAAATCTGAAGGCGCGGCTGCGCGCTTCTCTTCTGAGCCCCCTCTGTCCCTTTGCCTGAGATTGTTATCCCTTCGGCGAGCGTTTCGAAAACGCTTCTCTCCAGAGTTCCGTCTGCCCCCTTGCTGGTCCTTTGGCCTGAGAGTTTCCGGGGCGGTTGCTCCTTCGGCACCGGTGGCAGAAGCACCGGATTCTCCCAACAGGGTTGGCCGCAATTATCCGGCGGGCGCAGCGCTTGGCAAGGCCAAATGTCGTGACCTGACAAATTTTTGTCGCCAAAGTCAGGGAAGGGCGCGATCTGCGGCAAATCTGCTTTTGCATTCGGCTGGGAAAACGGCTATCGCGACATGCTGTTGAAGGGATCTCATGCGGCAGACAGGACTGAAAGCGACGCTCTTCCTGCGCATGCTTTGCGCCTTGGGCCTGCTTTTGCTCGGATTCGCCCATCAAGCGCCGCAGGCTGTCGCTTCCGATGGTTATGATGCCGCGGCCTACGTGCTGCCCGACGGCAGCTTTGCCTCGCTCTGCGTCACCGTGAAGGAGGCCGGAGGCAAGACTGTCGGCTTCAAGCCGAATTGCGAAGCCTGCCGGCTGTCTGCATCGGTGATCCTGCCGACGCCGGATGCGGGTTGGTGGCTCGAGCGCAAGCTCGCCTCGCTCGTCAATCCGCCAATCGAGACTGCAGCCGTTGTCACCGTCAGTGCCGTCAGCCGACCGAATTCGCGTGGACCTCCCACCCTCATCTGATCTGCCTCCGCAACCTATGACGCAAAATGCCGGTTCGCCCGAAGAGGGCAGCGGCCGGCGAGGAGATATCCGATGAAAACATTCAAGACTTTCGCGCTTGCCGCGCTTCTTTCCGCAACCGCCTTCGCAGGCGCCGAGGCGCATGTCACCTTCCTCGACAAGGAGGCGAAGCTCGACAGCACCATTCTTGCGACGCTGCAGGTGCCGCACGGCTGCGATGGCAAGGCGACCACGGAAGTGCGGGTCAAACTGCCGGAAGGCTTCGTCTTCGCCAAGCCGCAGCCGAAGGCCGGCTGGGAACTCGAGGTGATCAAGGGCGATTACCAGAAGAGCTACGACAATCACGGCGACAAGGTGAAGACGGGCGCCATCGAGATCCGCTGGAAGAACGGCAATCTTTCCGATGATTTCTACGATACCTTCGTCATCCAGGGCAAGGTGTCGGGCGTCGAAGCCGGCAGCTCGCTTGCCTTTCCGGTGACGCAGCTGTGCGG
Source organism: Rhizobium sp. L9 (assembly GCF_002531885.1). Classification (NCBI taxonomy): domain Bacteria; kingdom Pseudomonadati; phylum Pseudomonadota; class Alphaproteobacteria; order Hyphomicrobiales; family Rhizobiaceae; genus Rhizobium; species Rhizobium sp. L9. The sequence continues at coordinate 159,480 of NZ_NWSZ01000012.1, forward strand.
CGATAAGGTCACGGCCTGGGATCAGGTGGCTGGAGAAGGCGGCGATCCGCACGCGCTTAAAAGCCCGGCGCCGCTCCTGAAGGTCGTTGCCGGTGATGATCATGGCCACGACCATGACGATATGGCGGGGATGAACATGTCCGGAATGTCCCCCATGCCCGGCATGGACATGTCAGCAGCAATTCCAGCCGGCGACACAGTCAAGGCCGGCGACCTTGAAATCTCCGGCGCCTTCGCCAAAGCGATGCTGCCCGGCCAGCCGGTCGGCGGCGGCTTTTTCATGGTGAAGAACAACGGCAAGACGGATGATCGCCTGCTCTCCATCAGCTCGCCCGCGGCGGGCGAGGTTCAGATCCACGAGATGGCTACCAAGGACAATGTCATGCGGATGCGCCAGCTGAAGGATGGCATCGCCATTGCCGCGGGCGAAACGGTCAAGCTCGAGCCCGGCGGCCTGCATCTGATGTTTCAGAAGGTGAAGACGCCATTTAAAGAGGGTGACACGGTGCCGGTGACGCTGAGCTTCGAGAAAGCCGGCAAGGTCGATCTGGTGCTGCAGGTGCTGTCGGCCCAGGGCAAGTAGGGCCGGCCGATTCACACAGAGAGCCTGCGGTTGCGATTAAAGTCGCGGGCTTTCTATTGGAAGCGGCTTGTCTGTTAGACATCCTCGTAGGATTGCAGCGCCTGCCGCAGGCCTGTCTGTGGTTGCTGGTTGCCCTTTGCCATCAGGTCGAGCGCCACCTCCGTCGACTGGATGATGCTGGAGGGCTCCTCGGCCTGATCGAACGCCCCGCCGTTCAATTGCCGGTCAGCGATGCGCTTTGCATCACGCGCCGCCGTGCTCGTAGCGACGCGCTGGGGGATCCTCAGCGATTCGAAGGCAATGGCGGCGGTGTTGGCCGATATGGACAGGAGCTGCGTCATGCCGTCACGATATTCGCATGGTCTTGGTGCTATCGTAACAAAATCATTGGCATTTTACCGAGTGGCAAGAATTCGCGCGGTTCCATTGGAGTCGTCGCCGAACTGAGGTAAATCCGGCTTATGATTCAGGCTCTCCTTGTCGCGCTGGGCGGCGCAATCGGTTCCGTCCTCAGATATTATGTCGGCCAATGGGCGCTAAAGCTCATGGGGCCGGCCTTTCCCTGGGGCACTCTTGCCGTCAATGTCGTCGGCTGCTTCGTCATCGGTGTCTTCGCCGAACTGGTCGCGCGGAAGTTCAACGCATCGATGGAACTGCGCCTGCTGCTGATCACCGGCTTTCTCGGCGGCTTCACCACCTTCTCGGCCTTCTCGCTGGATGCCATCTCGCTCTTCGAGCGCGGCGAGGCTGTCGCCGGCGGCCTCTACATAGCAGCGAGCGTCGGCCTTTCGATGGCGGCCGTGTTCGCGGGCCTCGCCATCATGCGCGCTTTGGTCTGATTCTGGTTTCCGTTTTGCATGAAAATGCTCTAAGGCTGCGGCAAGAACGCCGGCTTGGCCCGCGCTGCAATTTCCGAAAGACTATTCATGGCTGGCATAGAACATATCAAGGTTGAAGCCGACGAGGCGGGCATGCGGCTCGATCGCTGGTTCAAGGTGCATTTTCCCGGGCTGGGCTTCGGGCCGCTGCAGAAGCTGTTGCGCTCCGGCCAGATACGCGTCGACGGCGGACGCGTGAAATCGGACGCACGCGTGCAGCCCGGCCAGACGGTGCGTGTGCCGCCGCTTGATGTCGACGCCAGGCTGAAAACCGGGCCGATCGCCGGCAAGGATCTCAAACATTCCACGGATTTCGACCTCCTGTCACGCATGGTGCTGCACGAGGACGAAAAGGTGATTGTCCTCAACAAACCGCCCGGCCTTGCCGTCCAGGGCGGCTCCGGCGTCGCCAGGCATATCGACCAGATGCTGGAGGCCTGGACCAGCCCGAAGGGCGAGAAGCCGCGGCTCGTCCACCGCCTCGACCGCGATACGTCAGGCGTGCTCGTCATCGCCCGCACCCGGGGTGCGGCACAGAAGCTGACCGCCGCCTTCCGGGAGCGTGATACGAAGAAGACCTACTGGTCTCTCGTGAAAGGGGTGCCGCGCAAGCGTGAGGACAAGATTTCGACCTGGCTCGTCAAGGAGCCGACCGCCGACGGCGACCGCATGCGCATCGCCAAGCATGGCGAAGACGGCGCCGATCATGCAGTGTCCTTCTACCGCATCATTGAGACGGCGGCGCAACGTCTCGCCTGGCTGGAGATGGAGCCTTATACAGGGCGCACGCACCAGCTGCGTGTCCATGCCTTGCATATCGGCCATCCGATCATCGGCGATCCCAAATATTTCGACGACGATCCGAACTGGGATTTTCCCGGCGGTATCCAGAAGCGGCTGCACCTGCACGCCCGTCATATCGACATCCCGCATCCCTCAGGGGGGCGCCTGCGCGTCACCGCGCCTCTGCCGCCGCATATGGTGCAGAGCTGGAACCTGCTCGGCTTCGATGAAAATTCGGCTCCCATCCTGGACGACCAAGAATGAAACTTGCGCTTTTTGATTGCGACGGCACCTTGGTCGACAGTGCCGGGCTTATCCATGAAACCATGCGGCGCACCTTCGAGAAGTTCGGCAAGGCTGAGCCGCGATTTGAGGACACCAAGGCCATTATCGGCCTGTCGCTGGATATCGCCATAGCCCGCATGCAGGGCAAGCCGCACGTCGAGCAGGAAGACGTCGAGATGACGGCGCATTACAAATCGCTGTTTACCATCGTGCGTCAGGATCTCGAGTACCGGGAGCCGCTGTTTGCCGGAATCCGCGAGATGATCGATGCGATCAGCGGCCGCGAGGATCTGCTGATCGGGGCGGTGACGGGTAAATCCCGCCGCGGTTTGAAGCTCGTAATGGACACGCACGGCTTTGACAGGCATTTCGTCGTTGCGCGCACCGCCGACGACTGCCCCTCCAAGCCGCATCCGGCCATGGTGACGGAATGTTGCGACGAAACCGGGATGAATGCCGCCGATACCATTGTCATTGGCGATGCGGTTTACGATATGCAAATGGCAAAGGCTGCCGGCGCAAAAGCGATCGGTGTTGCCTGGGGCTATGCCAGCGTGGATGAACTGATCGCCAACGGCGCCGATGCGATCGCCTATCATCCGAACGAGATATTGCGCCATTTTTCTTGAGGTGAGCCCATGCGCGATCTGCTGAACGATCTTTCCGAGGGTCTGAGTCATCCCGATCCCATCCGTCGGGCGCAGATCCAGATGAAGAAGCCGCTGCCGAAGCGTTTCTATACCGACGTGGCGGTCGCCGATCACGAGGGCAGCTTCGCGATCACGCTCGACGGCAAGTCGGTGCGCACGCCGGCACGGCAGGTTCTTGCCGTTCCCACAGAGGCGCTCGCACAGCTTGTCGCCGCCGAATGGCGTGGGCAGGGCGAGGAAATCGATCCGGTCACCATGCCGGTGACCCGGCTGGTCAACACCGCGCTCGATGGCGTGGCAACCAATACGCAGGCCATCTTCGAAGACATTCTCCGCTTTTCCTCGAGCGACCTCATCTGCTACCGCGCCGACACGCCGGAGCTGTTGGTCGAGCGCCAGAGGGAGCGTTGGGACCCGGTAATCGACTGGGCGGCCCACGATCTCGGCGCCCGTTTCATCCTCGTCGAAGGGGTGATGCCTCACGAACAGCCGCGAGAGGCGACGGCGGCCTTCGCCGTGACACTGGCGCGGCATCAGAGTCCCATGGCGCTCGCTGCCCTCCATACGGTCACGACGCTGACCGGCTCGGCGATCCTGGCGCTCGCGTTTGCCGAGGGCCGGCTGACGGCGGAGGAGGCGTGGTCGCTTGCTCATCTCGACGAAGACTGGACGATCGAGCATTGGGGGCGGGACGAGGAAGCCGAGGAGCGAAGAGCCAAGCGCTTCGCCGAGTTCAAGGCGGCAGCGGATGTTTTTTTCGCCCTAAGCACCTGAAACATATTGCCTTCCCAGACATTATGGCGAAATCTGCGACTCCAACGGGGTGGTGCGGGATTTTGCGATGGATTGGCTGAGGTCGAGTTTTTGCCGGACCGTGCTCGTCTGTATTGCGCTGACGGCCTGCGGCAGCCTCTCGGCCAACAAGCCGAAGGCACCGCTCTATGATGTGCGCAGCGCTGTCGTTCTCTCCGGCCCGAACATCCCCGCCGAGCTGCTTGCCGGGATCAACGACCGCGTCAATGCCGCAATCAATGCAACGCTGCGCGACACCGTGCTGCCGCGGGTGGTGCTGACAATTCGCGTGGTTTCGATTGAGAAGGGACTCGGTTTCCAAAAGGACCGCAACGTCGCGAAAATCAGGGTTGACGCGGCTTCGGTCGACGACGGCTCGGTGATTGCCGTCAGCGCCTTCGACGTAACCAGTATGGCCGCCGACCCGAAACTTGCCGACGACATCATCGCCGAGGACGTCGCTGCACGGATCCGCTCGGTTTTCTCGCTCAGCGGACGCAGCCGCTAGCGCATATCGACCGCGAGAGCGGCGAGGGGAGATCGCATGAAGGAAATTCTCGAAGAACTGGAACGCCGCCGCGGCATCGCGCGTCTCGGCGGTGGCAAGGAGCGGATCGATGCCCAGCACAAGCGCGGCAAGCTGACGGCGCGCGAGCGCATCGACCTCTTCCTCGACGAGGGCACCTTCGAAGAGTTCGACATGTTCGTGGAGCACCGCTCCACCGATTTCGGCATGGATAAGAGCCGTATCGCCGGCGACGGCGTCGTCAGCGGGTGGGGCACGGTCAACGGCCGCACGGTCTTCGTCTTCGCCAAGGACTTCACCGTCTTCGGTGGCTCGCTTTCGGAAGCGCATGCCGAGAAGATCATGAAGGTGCAGGACATGGCGCTGAAGAACCGCGCGCCAATCGTCGGCATCTACGATGCCGGCGGCGCCCGCATCCAGGAAGGGGTCGCCGCGCTTGGCGGTTATGCCGAAGTCTTCCAGCGCAATGTGCTTGCCTCGGGCGTCATTCCGCAGATCTCGGTGATCATGGGCCCCTGCGCCGGCGGCGACGTCTATTCGCCTGCGATGACCGATTTCATCTTCATGGTGCGCGACACCTCCTACATGTTCGTCACCGGTCCCGATGTGGTGAAGACCGTGACCAACGAGACGGTGACAGCTGAGGAGCTTGGCGGCGCTACGGTGCACACGACACGCTCATCGATCGCCGACGGCGCCTATGAGAATGATGTCGATACGCTGTTGCAGGTGCGCCGGCTGATCGATTTCCTGCCGCTTTCGAACACGTCGCCGTTGCCGGAGATCGAATGTTACCAATCGGTGACCGAGACCGATGCGTCGCTCGATACGCTGGTGCCGGCGAGCGCCAACAAGCCTTACGATATCAAGGAGCTGATCCGGAAGGTGGCGGACGAGGGGGATTTCTTTGAGATCCAGGAGAGCTTCGCCAAAAACATCGTCTGCGGCTTCGGCCGCGTCGAGGGCTCCACCGTCGGTTTCGTCGCCAACCAGCCGATGGTGCTGGCCGGCGTGCTCGACAGCGACGCCTCGCGTAAGGCGGCGCGCTTCGTGCGCTTCTGCGACTGCTTCAACATTCCGATCGTCACCTTCGTCGACGTGCCGGGTTTTCTGCCGGGCACGGCACAGGAATATGGCGGCCTGATCAAGCATGGCGCCAAGCTGCTCTTCGCCTACGCGGAGGCGACGGTGCCGAAGCTCACCGTCATCACCAGGAAAGCCTTTGGTGGCGCCTATGACGTGATGGCGTCAAAACATTTGCGGGGGGACCTGAATTATGCCTGGCCGACGGCGCAGATCGCCGTGATGGGCGCCAAGGGCGCGGTCGAGATCATCTTCCGCAAGGATATTGCCGACCCGGAGAAGATCGCCGCCCATACGAAAATGTACGAGGACAGGTTCCTGTCGCCCTTCGTCGCTGCCGAGCGCGGTTATGTCGACGAGGTGATCATGCCGCATTCGACCCGGCGGCGGCTGGCGCGCGGCCTGAAGATGCTGCGCAACAAGGATCTCGCCAATCCTTGGAAAAAACACGACAACATCCCGCTCTGACATTCCAAATTGAATAAAGCTGCCGCTCGCGTGTCTATCCGCTGTCGAAAAAGTGAACGGCCGTCAGAGATCCGTGTGTTCAATCGCGGCCGGAGACGGGCTAACGCTCGGCTGCAATTTCTTTAATGGAGAGGTTTAATGTCAACTTTCGAGCGTCTTTCCGCCTATCGCCCCTATGGGCTAGCCGCTCTCAGAATCATCACCGCGCTGCTGTTCATCGAGCACGGCACGATGAAGCTTTTCGGCTTTCCGGCGTCACAAATGTCAGGTTCGCTGCCGCCGCTGATGTTGTTTGCGGCCCTTCTGGAACTGGTCGGCGGCATCCTCATTCTCGTCGGCTTGCTGACGCGGCCTGTGGCCTTCCTGCTGGCGGGCGAAATGGCGGTTGCCTATTTCATGGCGCATGCACCCAACAGCTTCTTCCCGGCCGTCAACCAGGGTGACGCGGCAATCCTGTTCTGCTTCGTCTTCCTTTACCTGTTCTTCTCCGGTCCCGGCGCTCTTGCCGTCGATAACCGGAAGACGGCTTGAAATGAACATTGTTTGCGGGGCGTTTCGGCGCCCCGCAGCGTTTCGGAATCAGGCGGTGAGCTTGAGGCCGGTGATGCCGGCGACGATCAGTGCAATACAGGCAAGACGGGAGACACTTGCCCCATCGCCGAGCAGCCAAATGCCCAGGAGCACGGTGCCGACCGTGCCGATGCCGGTCCACACCGCATAAGCGGTGCCGATCGGCAGGTACTTCACCGCCAGGCCGAGCAGGACGACGCTCACCACCATGGAAATGACAGTCAGCGCCGTCGGCAGCGGCCGCGTGAAACCCTCGGTGTATTTAAGGCCGATCGCCCAGCCACATTCAAAAAGCCCAGCGAGAAAAAGCAGAAACCAGGCCATACGCCTCTCCTTGTTCAAGAGCGAGGCCGTCCCCGCGACGGTGCATCCTCAGGACGCCGCAGTCGTCTGCGATAGTGCCTATATCAGTGAGGGAACGGCTGTCTTCAAGGTAGGAATCGGCATGGCTGCCATGCCACCCGTTTCTTGCCGGCCGCCAAAGAGGTCATGACTGGCCGCCGGCCTCGGCGGAAAGGTTCTTGGCGCGGCGGCAGAGGCGGTCGAAGGTTTCGAGGAAACGCGAGCGGTCTTTCGGGCTGAAGGCGGCGTTGTAACCTTTGCTTTCCCCGGTTTCGCGCAAATGTGCACCAAGATCGCGCATGGCGCTCGCCATGCCGATATTAGTCTCGTCGAAAACACGCCCGGTCGGACCGCTGACGAAGGCGCCGGCGGCGACGCAGCGCACGGCAAGCGGCACGTCGGCGGTAACGACGACGTCGCCGGCGCTGGCGCGCTCGGCGATCCAGTTATCGGCGGCATCGAAGGCATTGGAGACGATGACGTTGTGGACCATCGGGTCGCGGGACGGGCGCAGGCCGGAATTGGCGACGAAGGTGACTTCGATGCCGTGGCGTTCGGCAACCTTCAGGATCTCCGGCTTCACCGGGCAGGCATCGGCGTCGACATAGATCATGGCGTTGTCCTCATGCCGTCTGAATGGCCGGCCGTCTGACCATATCGATATGGGGAATGCCGTCTTCCAGATATTCCTGCGACGTCCCGACAAAGCCGAAGGATTCGTAGAAGCGGCGCAGATGGGCCTGCGCTGACAAGGCAATCGGATTTGCCGGATAACGCCGCTCACAGGCGGTGATCGATTCACGCATCAATGCGTCGCCCAGACGTTTGCCGCGATGGGCAGGCGAGACGACGACGCGGCCGATCTTGGACGGGTCCTGCGGCTCATGCGGTTTGAGGATCCGCGCCGCCGCCAGGAGGTCACCGCCCTCCAGCAGTCTGAGATGCAGGGCATCGATGTCCTTGCCGTCGAGTTCCGGATAGGGACAGTTCTGCTCGACGACGAAGACATCGACCCGCATTCGCAGGAGGTCGTAGAGCTCCCGCGCGGGGAGCTCATCGAGAGTCCTCAGATCGACCCGGTAGCTTGCTGCAGGCATCAATAGACCACCACGCCGCGGATGCTTTCACCCTTGTGCATCAGGTCGAAGCCCTTGTTGATGTCTTCGAGCGGCATGGTGTGGGTGATCATCGGATCGATCTGGATCTTGCCCTGCATGTACCAGTCGACGATCTTCGGCACGTCGGTGCGGCCGCGCGCGCCGCCGAAGGCGGTGCCCATCCAGTTGCGGCCGGTCACCAGCTGGAACGGACGCGTCGAGATCTCCTGGCCGGCGCCGGCCACGCCGATGATGACCGATTTGCCCCAGCCGCGATGGCTGGCCTCCAGCGCCTGGCGCATGACCTTGGTATTGCCGGTGCAGTCGAAGGTGTAGTCGGCGCCGCCGATCAGGTCGCCGCCCCGCTTGGTCATGTTGACCAGATAGGGAACGATGTCGTCGCCGACCTCCTTCGGATTGACGAAATGCGTCATGCCGAACTTCTCGCCCCAGGCCTTGCGATCCGGATTGATATCTACGCCGATGATCATGTCGGCGCCGGCAAGCCGCAGGCCCTGAATGACGTTCAGGCCAATGCCGCCGAGGCCGAAGACGATCGCCGTCGATCCGACCTCGACCTTGGCGGTGTTGATGACGGCGCCGATGCCGGTGGTGACGCCGCAGCCGATGTAGCAGACCTTGTCGAAGGGCGCGTCGGGGTTGATCTTGGCGAGCGCGATCTCCGGCAGCACCGTGTAATTGGCGAAGGTCGAGCAGCCCATATAGTGATGGATCTTGTCCTTGCCGATCGAGAAGCGCGAGGTGCCGTCCGGCATCACGCCCTGACCCTGGGTGGCGCGGATGGCGGTGCAGAGATTGGTTTTGCGCGATGTGCAGGAATAACATTCACGGCATTCCGGCGTGTAAAGCGGAATAACATGGTCGCCCTTCTTGACTGAGGTCACGCCCGGGCCGACATCGACGACGATGCCGGCGCCCTCATGGCCGAGAATGGCAGGAAACAGGCCTTCCGGATCGGCGCCCGACAGGGTGAAATCGTCGGTGTGGCAGATGCCCGTCGCTTTAACCTCCACCAGCACCTCGCCGGCCTTCGGCCCCTCCAGCTGCACGGTCATCACTTCCAGCGGTTTGCCTGCCTGAACGGCTACGGCGGCGCGAACGTCCATCTTCCTATCTCCTGCTAATTTGTCGGTTCCCAACTGCTTGCATCGGCCAAGCTTGACATGGCTGGCGAGCAGGGCTCAAGCGAATTCCATGATGACGGCGTCGACGGCCAGGCTTTCGCCGGCGGCGGCATTGATCTTCGAGACGACGAGATCGCGCTCGGCGCGCAAGACGTTTTCCATCTTCATCGCCTCGACGATCGCAAGCGTCTCACCGGCCTTGACCTCCTGACCCTCGGCGACCGCGATGGACACGACCAGGCCGGGCATCGGACAGAGCAGGAGCCTAGAGGTATCCGGCGGCAGCTTCACCGGCATCAGCCTGTCGAGTTCCGCATGGCGCGGCGAAAAGACCTTGGCGATCACCGACAGTCCCTGCCAGTCGATGCGCAGGCCGTTGAGGACGGGGCGGATCTGCGCGGCCATATCCTGGTCGCCGACTCTGCCGCTCCAGACCGGATCGCCCGGTCTCCAATCGGTGACAACGCTCCGGCTTTCACCCTCGATCTCCATCTCCATATCGAAAGGAATAGTGACGAGGCCATCGAGCAATCTGACAGCGACGTAGCTGTCTCCTGTTTTGACCACCCAATGCTCCCGCAGTGTGGCCGATGCGGCGCGCAGGCGATCGGCGAAACGTTCGCGGCGGTTCGCTTCGATGAGCGAGGCAGACAGCGCGATTGCGGAAAGCACGGCTTCCTCCTGCCGGTCCGGCTTCATCGGCGCGAAACCGTCAGGATATTCCTCGGCAATGAAGCCAGTGGAAAGCCGGCCCTCGCGCCAGCGCGGATGTTTCATCAGCGCCGACAGGAAGGGAACATTGTGCTCGATGCCGTCGACGACGAAGCCGTCCAGCGCCCGACCCATGGCCTCGATCGCTTCGCTGCGCGTCGGCGCCCAGGTGCAGAGCTTGGCGATCATCGGGTCGTAATACATCGAGATCTCGGCGCCCTCGTAGACGCCGGTATCGTTGCGGACGACAATGTTGCCGGTCCTGCCTTCGGCCGGAGGCCGGTAGCGTGTCAGGCGGCCGATCGAAGGCAGGAAGTTGCGGTATGGATCTTCGGCATAGAGCCGGCTTTCGATCGCCCAGCCGTCCAGTCTGACATCCTCCTGGCTGAAGCTAAGCGGCTCTCCCGCGGCGATGCGGATCATCTGTTCGACGAGATCAATGCCGGTGATGAGTTCGGTCACCGGATGCTCGACCTGCAGGCGGGTGTTCATTTCGAGGAAATAGAAATTGCGGTCGCGGTCGACGATGAATTCGACGGTGCCGGCGCTCTGGTAGTCGACGGCCTTCGCCAGCGCCACCGATTGTTCGCCCATAGCCTTGCGCGTTTTTTCGTCGAGGAAAGGCGAGGGCGCCTCTTCCGCCACCTTCTGGTTCCGCCGCTGGATCGAGCATTCCCGCTCGCCGAGATAGACGACCTTGCCATGCGCATCAGCCAGCACCTGGATCTCGATATGGCGCGGCTCGACGATGAACTTCTCGATGAAGACGCGGTCGTCCCCGAAGGAGCTCTTCGCCTCGGAGCGGGCGCGCTCGAAGCCGTCGCGCACCTCGGCCTCGTTCCAGGCAATGCGCATGCCCTTGCCGCCGCCGCCGGCAGACGCCTTGATCATGACCGGATAGCCGATGCCGCCAGCGATCTTTTCCGCGCGCGCGGCGTCCTCGATGATGCCGAGATGGCCGGGCACGGTGGAGACGCCGGCCGCATTGGCGAACTTCTTCGATTCGATCTTGTCGCCCATCGCCATGATGGCCTTCGGCTTCGGGCCGATGAAGACGATGCCCTGCTTTTCCAGTTCGTCGCAGAAAGAGGCGCGCTCGGAGAGAAATCCGTAACCGGGATGCACCGCCTCGGCGCCGGTCGCCTTGCAGGCGGCAATGATCTTGTCGGCGACCAGGTAGCTTTCCGACGCTGCGGCGGGGCCGATATGGACGGCTTCGTCGGCCATTTCGACATGCAGCGCATCCCGATCCGCGTCCGAATAGACCGCAACGGTCGAAATGCCCATGCGGCGCGCGGTCTTGATCACGCGGCAGGCAATCTCGCCGCGATTCGCGATCAGGATTTTCTTGAACATCGAGACTCCACCCAGAAATGCGTTCCGGAGTTTTACGCATAAAACACCGGAACGCACAATCGGGCTTGGAACCGGCTGGCGGGAGACGTGAGATTAAGCCGCTTAATGTCAGGCGACGGCCGCTTCCGCGACCGATTCCTCGTCGATGATGCGCAGCCAGCGGCTGCGCGACGGTTCCGGGCGATCGCGCAGCGTGACCGCGGCCATGATCCCAGCCCAGTGCGGATGGTTGGCGCCCGGCAGCGTTGCCTGCTCGATTTGATGGAGGACGCCATATTCGGGCGGCGACACGGCGATCACCCCGTCTGCGGCGATGCTTCTGAAGATGCGCATCGCAAAATCGACGTCCTGGCGCGTGATGTTCTTGTGGTCGACGGCGCGCGACAGCTTATAGCCGCCGATGCCGTCTGTAATTGCCAGGCGAAGCTGGTCGAGGGCAAGCGCTCTCAATTCACCCGGGACATCGGCTGAAATCTCCATGACGTGAAGAATGAGCTCAAGCTCCAGCGCCGAGTTGACGATGCCGTCGGTCGTGAACATGCGCATGATCCAGGCAACGTTGATTTCATCAAGCGAGCCCTGCGGATAGGTGTAGTGGACGATGAAACCGGCGATCTGCTCTACGAAGAAAGTGTTCCACTCGGTACATTTTTCGGGGCAGGAATTGTTGAGCGCCAACATTGCAACGACATCCTGGGACGTCCGGATGCCTTCGGGGAAAGCATGTTTGCGCAACAGCACGATATCTTCGGCCGTCAGCCGATGCTTCCCGGCCACGACACAGGCCGGAAAAGCGAGACGGAATTCGCTCATGTTTTAACTCCAGGCTTCATCATGAAGCCGGAGACAGTTTTAGCGACTGCGAATTGACGATCCCTCAAGAAGGGGAGTTAACCGGCTGCTGCGCAAATCACGAAGATTTTAGCGATCGCGCCTGCAGCCGCTCTCGCCAGATGATGAAGAGGCCGGATGCGACGATGATGAAAATGCCGATCCATTTGGAGAAATTCGGGAAATCATTGAACAGCGCATAGCCGAGCACGGTGGCCGAGATGATCTCGAAATATTGGAACGGGGCAAGCAGCGACAGCGGTGCAAGCCGGAACGCTCGCACCACCAGCATGTGCGCATATCCTGAGATCGAGCCGAGGGCGAGAAGCAGCGCAAGGCCGAGGCCGGAGGAGGGCAGGGATATGGCGAAGTCCCCATTGCCGGCGCTGCTGCCGACGAGAAGGGCCGCCGCCATGAAGATCGTTCCGCCGATGCCGGCCATCGTCTGCATGGTGAGCGGCGAATCAGCCTCGCCGATCGCGCGATTGAGGAAAAGGTAGAGCGAGAAGAGAAAGGCGCAGGCTACCGGCAGCAGCGCCTTCAGGCCGAAAATCTCGTAACTCGGCTGGATGACGATCATGGCGCCGCCGAAACCGACAGCGATCGCCATCCAGCGGCGCCAGCCGACCTTCTCTCCAAGGAACAGGGCCGACATGGCGGTCAGCATGAAAGGCTCGACGAAATAGATGGCAAATACGTCGGCCAGCGGCATGTATTTGACGGCGACAAAAAACAGCAGGCTCGCTGCCCCGTGCAACACGCCGCGCAGCAGATTCATCCACGGCCGCTTTGCCGAAAGCGCCCTGCGTCCAAAAACAGCAAAGAGAATCGGCAGGGTGCAGGCGATCTGGAAGAAGAAGCGATAGAAGGTGACCTGACCCGGCGACATCGCCTCAAAGGTCGCCATATATTTGGCGATGGCATCCATGGTGGGCAGAATGAACATGGCGCCGGACATGATTGCCATGCCCTGCAGGGAATTTTGGTGGGGCTTTGACATGGCTGCCGATTCTTATGGGAACAGTGCCCATCAATCACGGGAAAGGCGGGCAAATCAAGCCCGTGAAACCCCGCAAACGGTCAGGCGTCATTGACCGTTTCACCAAAAACCGTCTCGAAAGCGGCGCGCAGCCGGATGTCCACATCCGCCATCATGAGGGGAAGGCCGAGATCGACGAGGCTGGTGACGCCATAGGCAGATATCCCGCAGGGCACGATGCCGCTGAAATGATCGAGATCGGGATCGACGTTGAGCGACAGGCCGTGGAAGGTCACCCATTTGCGCAGCCGGATGCCGAGGGCGGCAATCTTGTCTTCAGCCATCGTGCCGTCTGACAGCAACGGCTTTTCCGGGCGGCGAACCCAGACGCCGACACGATCCTCGCGGCGTTCGCCGCGCACGTTCATCATGTCGAGCGTACGGATGACGACCTCCTCGAGCGCGGCGACAAAGGCGCGTACATCCTGGCGCCTGCGCTTCAGGTCGAGCATGACATAGGCGACGCGCTGACCGGGTCCGTGATAGGTATATTCACCGCCGCGTCCCGTCGCAAAGACCGGAAAGCGATCCGGCTGGACGAGGTCGCCCGCATTGGCGCTGGTGCCGGCAGTATAGAGCGGCGGATGTTCCACGAGCCAGACAAGCTCGTCGCCGCCTTCTCCGATTGCCGCCACCTCGCGCTCCATCGTCTCCACCGCCGCCTCATAGGCAACGAGTCCATCGGCGATGCGCCAGCGCACCGGGCGGGTGCCGAGTTTCGGGAGCATGGAGAATTCGAGATCGGTGCGAAGCATGGCCATTCCTTGCCGCCTGTCCCAAATGCCTGACGAAACAGGGGCGGCAGGAGACCTATATGGACCCGTTTTCCGGCCAATTCAAATGCCGTGAAAGGTTTTCAAAAAAACTGTCATATCGCCCTTGTGCACCCCAAATGCTTTTGCTACATGCTGCCCCGCCGAAGCAAATCGGCACCTACCACGATGCGGTCGTGGCGGAATTGGTAGACGCGCAGCGTTGAGGTCGCTGTGGGGCAACCCGTGGAAGTTCGAGTCTTCTCGACCGCACCATCCCTATCAGGGAAACGTTCGCCGAGCGATAATTTCGGCATCCCTTGATCAGCCCGTGGCTATGATCGCTGCCGTTTCTGCAAAGGATCGGCAAAGCATATGGGCATCGAACAATCCATGCGAAAAACGATTCGGCTCTTCGGGCGACTCGCTCGAACTGCGAGATGTTGGGCGGTGGTTTAACCTATTATTAGTTTCGACGAATACATAAGACGCTACAATTTCATAGCTGCGGAAGTCTTGGGGATGATGGAAAAGAAAGAGGCGGCAGGCTGGTCATTCCTCGATACATATTTCGTCCTCGACATTATCGAGAAGGTGCTCCTGGGCTATCTCTTCGTTGCGATCGTTATGCGTGTCATGCCCCAGATGCAGGACAATCGGGCGATCATTGACTGTTTGTTGCTGATTTCGGAAGGAGCCGCCGCCTTTCTGATCCTGACGCGCCGGCCGACTCGGAACGCATCTTTGCGCCTCTTCGACTGGGCGGTCACCGCGATCGGGACGCTCTTCCCGCTGCTGGTCAGGCCTTCGGCAGCGGTGCCGTTCGCACCGCTCTGGTTCTGTTTTCTGGCAATGTTGCTGGGTTTCCTGCTGCAGATATCGGCAAAGCTGGTATTGCGGCGAAGCTTCGGCCTGGTGCCGGCAAATCGCGGCGTGAAGATCGGCGGGCCCTACAGGTTGATCCGCCATCCGATGTACGCAGGTTATCTGCTGACGCATGTCGGCTTCTTCCTGGCCCATCCGAGCTTTTGGAATTTTGCCATTTATGCCACGGCACTTGCCGCACAGTGTCTACGCCTTCTTGCGGAAGAGCGCCTGCTCAGGGAGGATCCTGTTTACGCGGCCTTCATGGCTACGACCCGTTACCGGCTCGTTCCATTGGTGTTCTGAAGCCAGACAGATCCCTGTTTAGAATGAAGGGGCCGATTCTCCGGCCCCTTATTTATCGGATCAATGCGTTGCGCGGCAGGCTTCTGTGCGCGAGGCGCCGCTGTCGGCACCTTTGGTATGGGAGCCGCTCGGGCCGACCATGCTATGGCACGGGGGGAGGGGCTTGATGCTTGCGGTCGCGGTCCTGTCGATCGCCGGTTTCGTCATGGCAACCGGGGCGAAGCCGTCGCTGTCATTGGTGTAATCGCTGGAATAGGCCGGAGCCTTGTGGTTGTTACTATAGTGCACGGGGGCAGGCGGCGCCATCTTGGAGGGCGCAAAGCCATCACTGTCGTTGGTATAATCATCGGAATAAGTCGGCTGAGCGAAGGCAGAGCCTGCAAGGCTGACGGCAAACAGGGACGCGGCGAGGGCAAATTTGATGCGCATGGTTCTTCTCCTCAATCTGTTGTTGCATTCAACAACATAAACCATCCCCGGCGGAGAAGATTTCGCGCGTCAATTGCGGCAATATTGTGAACTGAAGCCGGTCGCTTCATTGCCTTTTGTTCAAATGAAATCACGGTGTTGTTAACGAATTTGACGTTTCCGTTACGGCAATCGCCTAGCAAAATAGACTGCAAGCTACTTGCTCCTGCTACAATCGGAAATTGTTAACTTTTGGTAATGTCCGGAACCAATAGGAGGCGGTGCGCCGCCTCCTGGCGGGTCGTTGATGCGGGGCTTTTCAGTCTTCGTTCGGGATATGCGCGTCAACCCCGGTCAGCTGCAGCTTGTTGCGGACATGGTGAACGCCGTCGACCGAGAGCGCGCCGAGCTCGACCTTGCGGGCAATGCCGATGGTCTCGACCGAGCCTTCGAGGGTGATGACATGACCGTCGGCATGAACCTCGATACTGTTGATATCGACCTCGGGAATGTTTTCGAGAGCGTCGTTCACCCGCGCCTCGAGCTCGTCGCTTTCGTCGCGATCGATCATACCGGCGCGTAACGAATCCTTGAGGCGATTCTCGTTGCCGTCTTGGTCTGTGCCATCGACTCGGAAACCTGTGTTGGGATCGCTGTCGAAATTTGCGGCAGTCTCGCCATACGGACGGTTTGCCGGGTCGCTGCCAGCGGTGCCATCGGCATAGGGCCAGCCGTCATCGAGATTGCGTTCTTCGAGGTCGCGATAATCTTCTTCACGGGAAAGCGCGGGGGCCTCGCGTGAAATCGGGGTCTTGTCACCGATCCTTGCCATTATAGTCGCTCCTAGTTTCTCTCGGGACAACGCCGACAGGGGCGAATTGTTCGGTGTGGCGGGCGTTTTGTCAGCCTTGGGTTTTCTCCCATTTTTTGACGAGGCGTTCGCGTTTCAGCCGCGAAAGCCGCTGCAGCCAGAAGATACCGTCGAGCTGGTCCACCTCGTGCTGGACGCAGATGGCGAGGAAACCTTCGGCGGCCTCCTCATGCACGATGCCGCCGGCATCCTGATAGCGAAAGCGGATCGCCCGTGGGCGTGTGACCTCTTCGATCGCGCCGGGCATGGAGACGCTGCCCTCGGCATGGTTCATCGTCTCCTGCGACCTCCAGGTAATCTGCGGATTGACGTAGAGGCGCACGCCGTCGGCCCGATCGAGCTCTAGCACCGTCACGCGGAGGAAGACGCCGATATGGGCGGCGGTGATGCCGACGCCGGGGGCTGCGCGCATGGTCGCCAGCAGGTCGTCGGCAAGCGCGGGCAGCGACGCATCGAAGGCCGTCACCGGTTTGCAGAGGGTCTTTAGGCCCGGATGCGGATAGCGCAGGATCGGACGGATGGGCATGAAGCGGGCTCCCCTGTCTTTGAGCGGCGGGAAACTATCGCCGGCCGCAGACATTGTCATCACGAAGCACGGTTGGCGCTTTACGACAAGGATGCTTTGAGCTAGCAGGGGCCAAGAATTCCGACCGCGGGAGCCTTGCGCGGGATTCGCTTATCCGCTTGTTGACAATGTGTTTTCGGCCGACATTTGCGAATGCTGTGCGGCAGTCGTTGAAATTCGAACCAGGTGCGAGGGCGGCAGATGACGACGACCGACACGGAAGACCGCATTCGCCGGCGCGATGACGAGGAAGCGGATATCTACGATGAGGACGGTAATGTCCGCGGCGATTTCCTGGCGCTCGTCGGTGCGGCGATCGCCGATCGCGACACGCTGTTCCTGCGCGGGAATGTCGCCCGCCTGCATGAATCCGAGATAGGCGACCTGCTCGAATCGATCCAGCCGGATCAGCGCCTGGCGCTGGTGCGGCTGCTCGGCGAAGATTTCGACATGACGGCGCTGACCGAGGTCGACGAGGCAATTCGCCGCGAAATCGTCGACCAGATGCCGAACGAGCAGATCGCGGCCGCCATCGGCGAGCTCGACTCGGACGATGCTGTTTACATTCTCGAAGACCTCGACAAGGAGGACCGGGAAGAAATCCTCGCCCAGATGCCGTTTACCGAGCGGGTGCGGCTGCGCCGGGCGCTCGACTATCCGGAAAGCTCGGCCGGACGCCGCATGCAGACCGAGTTCGTCGCCGTGCCGCCATTCTGGACGGTGGGCCAGACGATCGACTATATGCGCGACGAGGAGGATCTGCCCTATTCCTTCTCGCAGATATTCGTCATCGATCCGACCTTCAAGCTGCTTGGCGCCGTCGATCTCGATCAGATCCTGCGCACCAAGCGGCAGACGAAGATCGAGCAGATCATGCGGGAAACCAACCATCCGGTTCCCGCCGAGATGGACCAGGAGGAGGCCGCCCAGCTCTTCGAACAGTACGACCTTCTGTCTGCTGCCGTCGTTGACGAGAACGGCCGGCTGGTTGGCGTGCTGACCATCGACGACGTCGTCGACGTCATCCACGAAGAGGCGGACGAGGACATCAAGCGCCTCGGCGGCGTCGGCGACGAAGAACTGTCGGACAACGTGATCTCGACGGCGCGCTCGCGTTTCCTCTGGCTTCTGATCAATCTCGGCACCGCGATGCTGTCGGCGAGCGTCATTGGCCTGTTCGATGCCTCGATCGAGAAAATGATCGCGCTTGCGGTGCTGATGCCGATCGTCGCCTCGATGGGCGGCAATGCCGGCACGCAGACGATGACGGTGACGGTGCGCGCGCTCGCCACTCGCGATCTCGACATTTACAATGCCGGCCGCATCATCCGCAGGGAGGCCGGCGTCGGCCTTCTCAACGGCGCTGTCTTTGCGACGATCATGGGCGCGATCGCCGGCATCTGGTTTCATGACTATCAGCTTGGCGGGGTGATCGCGGCGGCGATGATCATCAATTTGATGGCGGCCGCGCTTGCCGGCATTCTGCTGCCGCTACTGCTCGACAAGGTGGGTGCCGACCCGGCGATCGCCTCGTCGGTGTTCGTCACGACGGTGACCGACTGCACCGGATTCTTCGCCTTTCTCGGCATTGCCACGTGGTGGTTCGGCATCTGACGGTTCGCCGAAATTGACTATTACGTAAAAGTCAATATTATTGCCGGTTCGAGGACGGGGAACACATGCCGGTGAACAAATATTATAGCATAACGGAGCTGACGCGCGAATTTGGAGTATCGACGCGCACGCTCCGCTTCTACGAAGACGAGGGACTGATCCATCCGGAGCGGCGAGGGCGCACGCGTCTTTTCCGGCCGGCGGACCGACGGCTCATTGGAGAAATCCTGCGCGGGCGGCGGATCGGTTTCACCATCGCGGAAATCCGCGAGATCATCCAGGTCTACAAGGAGCCGCCAGGCGAGCTAGGCCAACTGAAACTTCTGATGAAGCGCGTCGACGAGAAGCGTGAGGACCTGCGCCAGAAGCGCAAGGACATAGACGATACGCTGACCGAACTCGACAATATCGAAGAGGCCTGCCTCGGCCGCCTTGCCGAAATCGGCGTTACCACCTGAGACTTGCCGCAGGGTGGCGCCGAACCTTTATTGCGCCTCGGCGCTGCATTCGCCGGCGATCGTCTGGACTCGCTCATCGCTCTGCAGATCGATCTTGCCCGCCTGCAGCGGTGTCAGCAGCGCCTGAGCCTCCAATCTGTCGAGCGTGCACTGGCAGAAGCTGCGGCAGAGGGCTTCGCCTTGCTGCATGACGCAAGCGGAGTTGCATTGCCTAAGGTAAGTTTCGACCGGATCCGGCTGCGGCGGCCGGACGACAAGGGAAAGTCCGTAAGCGATCGCGATCAGCACCGGCTGATGAACGAGGTAGAAGGCAAGGCTGTGGCGGCCAAGCTTCGCCGGCCACCAGGAGCCTGTGCCGATGGCCGCGAGCCGATGCGGCAGCCTGGTTCTGATGGCAATCAAGGCGCTGCTTAAGCCAACGAAAAACGGCGTAGCCCAGGGAAACAGCGGCACATAATCGTTAGAGCGTTGCGGCGTTTCGGCAAGCCCGATCCAGGCGAGATATCTCGGATCGAAGAAGGATGAGCGCAGAAGGCCCGGTGTGCCGAAATTATCGAGAATCCAGGCGGCAAGGAGCGCGACTGTGACGAGGAGCGTGAAGGCGAGCGGCAATCTGACAAAAACGACGCCGATGAGCGTGAGCACCGCGATACAATGCAGGATGCCGAAATAAATCCACGTGTCCAGCATCGCGATGCGGGTAGCGATCGAAATGACCGCAGCCGCCGCGGCAATCATGCCGAAACGTTTCCAGAAGGACGGCCAGCGAATTGTTGGCGTGCTGGAGAGCACCAGGCTGATGCCGACGATGAAGAGAAAGGTCGTGGCGATCGCCCGGGCATAGATCTTCAGCCAGCCGGTCTCGGCCGTGCCCGGCGCCAAATAGGCCATGAACTCCATATCCCAGGTGAAATGGTAGCTCGCCATAGCAATCAATGCGACGCCGCGCGCCGTATCCAATAGGCCGATGCGCGGCGGTCTTGCCACCCCATCGGCCTGCATTGCCGGCATTGTCATCAAAGTCCCCCTGTCAAATCATTTCCGTCGTTCGACGGCGTGTCGCGGCGAATAGCAGAAAGGTGGAGATTTGATGGCGGGCCCGCATCCATGATCGCCAGCCGCGCCTGCGAAAAGAACTGTCGCCGGGTCAGCACGAAGATCACGGTCGCCGTCGTCAGCATGAAGACGTAAGGATTGATGAACCAGCCGAGATAGCCGATCGACAGGAAGATTGCCCTGAGACCCTCGTTGAAATTGCTGCCGGCGATGACATTCATGCGGATGACGCGCTCGGCGGCCCGCTCGGCGGCGATGATGTCGCTCTCGGCTTCGCGCATCATCGGGATGGAGCCGAAGAGGATGGTGCAGTAATTGAACAGCCGATAGGACCAGCCGAACTTGAAGAAGGCATAGCCGAAAAGCGCCGCCAGGCCACCGACCTTCATCTCGAAGGCGGCGTGGCCGCCATGGAGCACGAAGGGCAGGTCGGCAAAGACGGCGTCGACCTTCTCCGTTGCGCCGAGCAGCGCGAAGCAGCTGCCCATCGCGAAAATCGAGGTCGAGGCGAAAAAGGCCGTGCCGTTCTGCAGTCCGGCCATGATCTGCGTGTCGATCATTTTCAGGTCGCGGCGTAGCGAATTGTAGATCCACTCCCGCCGCCGTTCGGTCATCGCGTGGGTCAGGCTGGTGCGGCCGAAGAAGGTGCGGCCCTTCAACAGCCAGGAATAACCCGCCCAGACACAGGCAAAGAAGGCCAGAGCGATATAATCCGCCGTCGTCATCAATGATTCAGTCTCCGCATGAATGCGGCCACCTTACATATGCGCCGCGATGCTGCAATGACCGGCAGGGCGTGCCCGGAACGATATAGCGCTATGAAAAGCGATTCCGATTTTCAGAGCGCTGCGTTAGTGTGAAATGTCGCACCGACTCCATGCGATGTCGGTTCGCCGCTGGGATCCGAAACCGGCGGGGTTTAAATTCGCATTCCAGTGTTCAGAAGGCGCATCCATGTTTCTATCGGTATTCGACGTGTTCAAGATCGGTGTCGGACCGTCGAGCTCGCACACGATGGGGCCGATGTCGGCCGCCAATCGTTTTCTCGACCTGATCCTGTCGAACGAATGGCCGCGTCCGTCATCGGGCGCTCAGGTCGTCGCGATCAAGGTCAGCCTGCATGGCTCGCTCGCCCATACGGGGATCGGCCATGGCACGGGCAGGGCTGTCATTCTCGGACTGATGGGCGAAGCGCCCGACAGTGTCGATCCCGACAGGATGGACGGCATCATCGATACCGTGGAGCGCACCGGCCGCATCACGCCTGCGGGCCATCCGCCCTACCAGTTTCAGCCGAAGACCGATCTGATCTTCGACAAGAAACGGCCGCTGCCAGGCCATGCCAACGGCATGATCTTTTCCGCATTTGACAAGGACGGCCGGCTGCTCCTCAAGCGCATCTATTATTCGGTCGGCGGCGGCTTCGTCGTCACCGACACCGAGCTGGAGCAGATGCGGGCGAAGAAGAATGCGACGGGCGGCGTGCGCGTGCCCTATCCCTTCTCGACCGCCAAGCAGATGCTGGAGATGGCGGAGCGCTCGGGGCTTTCGATCGCGCAGATGAAGCGCGCGAACGAGGAGAGCCAGCGCAGCCGAGAAGAGCTCGATCAGGGGCTCGACCGCATCTGGGAAGCAATGCGCTCCTGCATCGAGCGCGGCCTCAAGGTCGAGGGTGTCATGCCCGGCGGCCTCAATGTCAAGCGCCGTGCCCGCCGCATCCACGACAAGCTGCAGGAGGAGTGGCGCAGCAACCGTGTCAATCCGCTGCTCGCCAATGATTGGCTCAGCGTCTATGCAATGGCCGTCAACGAGGAGAATGCGGCGGGCGGGCGCGTCGTCACCGCGCCGACCAATGGCGCGGCCGGCGTCATTCCGGCAACGATCCGCTACTATGAGCATTTCCACGAGGACTGGGACCAGAACGGCATCCGCGATTACCTGCTGACGGCTGCGGCGATCGGCGGCATCATCAAGCACAATGCCTCGATCTCCGGCGCCGAGGTCGGCTGTCAGGGCGAGGTCGGCTCGGCCGCGGCGATGGCGGCTGCGGGCCTTGCGGCCGTAATGGGCGGTACGCCGGAGCAGATCGAAAATGCCGCCGAGATCGCGCTCGAACATCATCTCGGCATGACCTGCGATCCTGTCGCAGGCCTCGTGCAGGTTCCCTGTATCGAGCGCAACGCGCTTGGCGCCGTCAAGGCCGTCACGGCGGCCTCGCTTGCCGTCAAGGGAGACGGCCAGCATTTCGTGCCGCTCGACGCCTGTATCGAGACGATGCGCCAGACCGGCCACGACATGAGCGAGAAATACAAGGAAACTTCGACCGGCGGCCTGGCCGTCAACGTCGTCGAATGCTGAGCGTGCGAACTCCATAGCTTCACACTTGACGCCCGCCGCCAAAAGGATTTCAACGGCGGCATGGCATTGCATCTCATCAAACTCTGTGTCGGCGCCGACTCGATCGAGGATCTGCGCGAATGGGTGGCGGAGCGCTCGCTGCGCGCCATAGCCGCCGGGCTCGAACCGCATTCGGTTCACACGACGCGCATGGTGCCCAAACGCATGGAGGAGCTTCTCGACGGCGGCTCGCTCTATTGGGTGATCAAGGGACAGGTGCAGGCGAGGCAGAGGCTGCTCGACATCGAAACGTTCACCGACGATGAAGGAATTTCACGCTGCCGCCTGATGCTCGGCCCGGAGGTCGTCGAAACCGCGGTGCAGCCGAAGCGGCCCTTCCAGGGCTGGCGCTACTATACGCAGGACGACGTGCCGCCCGATCTGACGAGCTTGGGCGCCGGGATCGCCGAAATGCCCGCGGAGCTGCGCCGCGAGCTGACAGAGCTCGGCCTGCTCTAATTTTATCGCCCTATGCCGGTTTCGGACAACGGCCTGTGGATTTCAGCGCAGACGCAGTTGCACCGGGGCGCTGCCGTCCGGCGACGTCACATGCAGATGAATGCGGGCTTCCGGCTGCGAATAGCGCCAGGCGCGGGCGCCATGACAAAGCAGCAGATTGATGAGATCCCGGGTCTTGGCGGACTTCGCCCTCGGTCGTTGCAGACCGATTTCGGCAAGTCGCAGAGCCGCTTCGTGCAGCGGATGCAGGGGTGAACGCGCTTTGGCCCCGCCGCGGCGGTCGCCTGGCATTCCCGGAACATTCTCATTGATCGCCATTGTTTTCCCCGTACGCACTACTGATCGAGTTCAAAACCGGTGGCCGGAAACGCAAACACCGATTCCGGCCGTTAGGGATGCCGCCGACCATGTCGCAGGCAGCATCGAATAGCTCATTGTGCGGCTGCCCAGCACTTGATGCCGGCCTTCTTCAAGGCCTTGCAGGCGTTGACCGCATCGCGCTGATCGTCAAAGCCGCCGAAACGGGCGCGGTAGATCTGGTCATTGCCAGCGCCGTAGGCGACGGCGAAGGGCTTTGCCGAGGCCAGCGCCTTGCCGCCCTTGCTCTTGGCGCTCTCCAGGAGGTCCATGGCCATCTGGCGGCTCGGCGAGACGCCGACCTGCACGACCCAGCCCGCAGGCGCGGCGCTTGCCGGGGTGCTGCTGGTCGAAGCGGTCGTGACGTGGTCGACGGCGGCGTCGTCCTGTGCAGCCGGTGCGGCCACCGGGGGCTGCTGCTTGAAGCTCCTGGTTTTGACCCTGGTCGGCGACGGCATCGTCTGGGCGACCAGCGGGTTGTCGGACTTCGGCGCCGATGTTTCGGTATAGGCAACCTCGGTCTCAGCCACCTCGCGCGCATCCGGCAGCGGCCCCTTATGCGGCAGGCTGAGATCGGCGGCAGCGGCAGAAACTGGCGGCTGCGCCGCAGTGATCGTCTTTGCGACCTGCTGGGGGGCAACCTGCTGTGAAGCGACCTGCTGCCGGGCCTTCTGCGGCTGAACCGGAGCGGGGGTTTCGATCATTTCAGGGGCGGGGGCTGTCTGGGCCACCAGCGCCGAATTTCCGCCGCGGCTCGACGCCTTCGGCAGGTAGGTGGCGATCAGGTTGCGCATCTGAGCGTCGCGAGCCGACCCGGAAGTGCCGCCGAGCACGACGCTGACGATCGACTTGCCGTCGACCTGCACCGAACTCACCAGATTAAAGCCGGCGGCGCGGGTGTAACCGGTCTTGATGCCGTCGACGCCGCGCACGGAGCCGACCAGCCGGTTGTGGCTGCGGATCGTGCGGGTGCCGAACTTGAAGGCGCGGGTGGAAAAATAGCCGTAATATTGCGGGAAATGCTGGCGAAGGGCGATGCCGAGGCGGGCCTGGTCGCGGGCCGTCGTCATCTGCGCCGTATTCGGCAGGCCGTTGGCGTTGCGATAGGTGGTGCGCGTCATGCCGAGCGCATGCGCCTTGGCGGTCATCATCTGGGCGAAGCGGTCTTCGCTGCCGCCGAGCATCTCGCCAAGCGCGGTTGCCGCATCATTGGCCGACAGAGTGACGAGACCGAGGATGCCCTGCTCGACGGTGATGGTGCCGCCGGCGCGCACGCCAAGCTTGGTCGGCGCTTGGGCGGCCGCGTGAGCGGAGAAGGGAACCGGCGTATCGAGGCGAATGCGACCCTGCTCCAGGGCCTCGAAGGTCATATAAAGGGTCATCATCTTGGTCAGCGAGGCAGGATACTGCAACCGATCGGCATTCTCGCTGTAGAGAACGTTGCCGGTCTTGGCGTCGACGACAATGCCCGCATATTTCGGATTGGCCGCCTCCGCGTCGGCATTGACCGAATCAACCAGGACGACCGTGAGAGCCATCGAAAGGATCGCCAGGAGCTTCGCGAAGAAGCTGCCGGACCGGGACGATGATACGGAGGAGACTGACCTTGACACTATTCCACTCTTCGCTTTGCATTTCAGATATTGGGCAGGAACCGCACACCCCCCCGCCGCACAGCTCGTCTTTTGAAATTACCGATTCAGCGTTACCAATCCGTTTATGATGAATCGTTT
This sequence comes from Rhizobium sp. L9, assembly GCF_002531885.1. Taxonomy (NCBI): domain Bacteria; kingdom Pseudomonadati; phylum Pseudomonadota; class Alphaproteobacteria; order Hyphomicrobiales; family Rhizobiaceae; genus Rhizobium; species Rhizobium sp. L9. The sequence goes on from NZ_NWSZ01000012.1 coordinate 184,459, forward strand.
CATGCCTTCTCCGCCGGCATTTTAGGGACCTGTCACAGATCGGTTCACAAGACGCGGCTCCACAAAGAGGCGGATCGCGGCATCAATATGTTCCCAGTCGGCGAGATGGCTGCTGGAGAATCGGTAGAGGACGCTGAGATCCTTGCCGACCTTGATGTCGCGCTGACAATCTCCGCCTGCGGCCTTGTCCGGAGTTGAAGGCAATATGCAGCGCACGACGTAGTCCGGCCCGCCTTTGACCGGGGCCGTGAGCAGCACTTCTCCGCCATAACCGGCGTCGGCGCGAAGTCGATGGAGTGTCAATCCGTCCGGGAAAGGCTCGGCTGCTCCTTCGATCAGATGCGAATAGATCGGCTCCAGCCGGCCGGACATGTCGCGCGACATGGTGCTTTGGGCGATCTGCAGGAAGATGAGGCCGGAGGATTGGCCGATATCGTCGAACCGCAAATGATTGTCCTTGCCGTAACCCTGCATGGAGGGCCAGGCGAGGTAGAGATCGACGCGCTCGGCAGTGCCGTCATGCCGCTGGCTCGGGAAGCGGATGGTATTTTCGGGAAATTTCACTGTGTCGCGGCCGATGGTCAGCGTGATTTCAGCCGTGCTGTCGGTGTTGCCGGCAAGGGAGATATGCCGGCCGAACCAACGGCCGGCGATGCTGATGGCGACGGTCAGGACCGCCAGGACTGATATCACCGCCATCGTGCGCAGAAGAAACCTCCTCGAAAGAAGCGGCTGCTCGTCGGGTGCGCTTTGGGCGGCTTGGCTCATGGCGGTTCTTCGCGTTTCGGTCCGCCGCAGGAAGAACATGAGCCGCCGGTGCCGATGATGAATCTCATCGCCATGATCGAGCCGGCAGGGTTAATACTTCGCTAAGATTTCGGGTCGCCGTTGTGCCGTGGACCCCTGTCTCAACAAGGAGCGAGCCGTTCCCGGGACAGCGGGAACGGCTCTTGGGCACCGGTCGGGGACGGGATGCGGGGACTGACCGGGCCGAAACCTGTGTCGGCTTTGCCGGCTGGCTGGTTTACCTGACGCTGCCGACGGCGACAGCGCGGCCGTCCTGAAGCTTCGACCAGCGGGCCGGATCGCTGGCGGACTGGCGCTTCAGATAGGTGTATTCGGTGTCCGACCACAGCAGCACCTTGTTGCGCATGTTGTCGAGAATAAAGTCGCCGTGATCAGTGCGGACAGTCAGCACAGCGTGGCCTTCGCCGTTCGGCTGCAGCACGACGGTGATCAGCGTGTCGGATGGCGAGAAGCCGTCCTCGATCAGCATCTTGCGCTTCAGCAGGGCATAGTCCTCGCAATCGCCGACACTAGTCGGATAGGCCCAGCGCTCTTCGACACCGTAGATCTGTTCGTCCGTCTCCGGCTGAATCGACGAATTGACGGTGTAGTTGACCTTGAGAATTTCCTTCCAGCGATCCTCCGTGAGGATGGCCGGCCCGGCGTCGCCGCCTGCATAGCTGCATTCCGTCGGATTGGCCTTGCAGAATTCGTAGTGTCCGATCGGCGGGCTGGCATTGCCTGCCAGTGCCATGCTGGCGGGCGTTGCCTGTCCCGGGCTCGCCATTGCCACCATGATCGCACCGGCCAGCAGGCCGCCTTTCAGGATGTTCGCAGTTGTCATTGCCGTCTCCCCTAAGTTGAGGCGACAATGACACGGACGTTTTTATCTCACGCAAAAATACGCAGTAGAATTAAAGGCTTAGTTGAATCAAATGCCGCTAAAACTTGGCTCGAATGCGAATAAAATTCAGTGCGTATTTGTGGCGAAATCGATTAAATTTGTAATGGACGCGACAAGGACTTCGTCCACGGACAGCCTGCGCCGCCGTCGCGGCGTTAAGAGTTTTCGCTGGGCCGGATAAGTGCCGGCGGCGCTGCGACGGGATGTTTGCGACGGCGATACCGGTGGAATCGGTCGGTTGGAATGGGCCGAAAGCACAATATCGCTCGGATTCCGGCGTCTGGCATTAAAATTATTTTTGAGAAAGATTGCGAAATCGATCGGTGGCGGCGACGATTGCTGCGCTCATATCGGGGCCTGCGGTGGAATGGGAAGCGTGCGGAAGGATTACGAGTTCGCTTTGTGGCCAGGCGCGGGCCAGTTCCCAGGCGGTGACGAGCGGCGCCTCGATGTCGAACCGCCCCTGCAGCAGGATGCCGGGAATGTCGGCAAGCCGCGCGGCGTTCTTCAGGAGCACGCCATCCTCCAGCCAGGCTCCGTTGACGAAGTAGTGGGTGATGATGCGGGCGCGTGTCAGCACATAAGCCGGATCGGCCCAGCGGCGCGGCAGTCCTTCTCCAGCGAGCAGGATTGAGGCAGCTTCCCAATCATGCCAGTCTCGCGCCGCCTTGAGACGCGTCTCAGAGTCCGGATCGTTGAGGAGGTGGTGATAGGCGCTGGCCATGTCGTCGTCCAGCCCTGGCGTGCCGGACGGGATTCCCCGACGGAAGCGGTGCCATTCTTCCGGAAAAAGCGGCGCCATGCCGCGGCAAAGCCAGTCGATTTCCGATCGCCGCGTGGTGGTGACGCCCGATATGACAATCGCCCTGACGCACTGTGGATGCGATTCGGCATAGGCGAGCGCCAGCGTCGAGCCCCAGGAGTTACCGAACAGCAGCCAGCTCTCGATGCCTAGGAAGAGCCGCAGCCTTTCGATATCGGCCACGAGATGCCAGGTCGTATTGCAGGAGAGATCGGTTTCGGGATCGGCTGCACTCGGCAGGCTTCGGCCGCAATTGCGCTGGTCGAAAAGGATGATCCGGTAGGCGTCCGGATCGAACTGCCGGCGCGCCGCGGTCGAACAGCCTGAACCCGGCCCGCCGTGCAGGACAAGCGCCGGCCGCCCCATCGGGTTGCCGCAGGCTTCCCAATAGATCAGGTTGCCATCGCCCGTACCGAGTAGGCCGTGATCGTATGGTTCGATTTCCGGATAGAGGGCTGGCATCGGTGCACCTGCGGTCGAGATAGGCTTATCCATCATATCCATGGCGAAGGGAGGACGGATGACAGGACGGGAATTGCCGGCCAAAACAATCCTGCCCGATTTCACGCGACCTGCTCCGGGCGAACGATGTCGCAGGTTGTTCCACTCATAACTTTATGTGCTTACTGGTTGGAAGGACTTGCGACAGGATTCGCGCCAATCTTCCAAAGCCGGATTTGCTGCCCGCTTGTAGATCGCTTGCGGGGAGGCTTGTGCGTTTCAACACGACCTGACCCGGTGCACGACAGACCTGGTGCGGCTCCGATTTGACAAACGCTTTCGGAACTGTCCGTCATCAATGGACCCGCCACAAAGGCTCGCGGCAGGGCATCGGTTTTTTTCAGGCTGTCAGAGGAATTCGCGCAGCGTCTCGCGGGACTGGATCGACAGAAATTCGATCGCCACGCCTTCGACGAAGTGACGCACGACGCGGCCGCGCATGTTGCCGAGGCGCACCGCCGTTCCGATCGAGGGACGCATTTCGACGTCGATGGCGGCGCCGGACAGCGACAGGTCCATGATCCGGCAGGTATAGCGCGTGCCATCCTCGAGCGTGAGTTCGGTCTTCGTATCACGCGGCGTCAGACGGTCGTGGCGACGATCTTCCGGCAGGCCGAGCTCGTGCTTGTTGGCAAGCCAGGTGAGCTGGGCGGCGAGCTTCTCGCGCTTGCGCTCGGTGGCGTTGATCGACATGGTGAATCCGCGGCCGTCGAGTGTCTGGACGTAACCTTCGACGCGCCCGAGATGGTCGATATAGGCGACAACGCGTTCGTTGGCGCGCGGCCGGCCGGAGCAGGTGACGTACATGTCGCCGGGCGACATGTCGATCACCATGCATTCGAATTCCTCGTAATTCGCAAGCATGAGCCGGCCCTGCATATTGATCGGCACACGCTGGAAAACGCCTTGTTCAGGGCGCGGCGCAGGTCGTTGCGTCTGAGCTGGCTGGAACGAGTGCATCAAAGGGCTTCTTCATGAAAACTGGAGAGATTAATCCTTACCTCCAATCCATTAACAGAAGGTTGTTTCGCCCTATTGTGACATAGCCGAAAACGAGTGCGCGCCGTGTCCCGAAACGAGACGCTTTAACGCGCCTCGGCGCTCAGCAGCTGTGACACCATGCGGCGCATGGCCTGGCCGAATCCGATGCCTTTTGCCGCGACGACCTCGTTGATCGAGCGCAGTTCGGCCGGCGTGGCCTTGCTGAATTTTTCGGGCAGCAGACGGCTGCGGTCGAGCGCCAGGAATTCCAGCGGCACGATCTCCAGCCAGCTCGCAGCCGCCGTCGGAGCGATCGCGCCGAGCAGCCGGTCGCAGGCACCGTTAGACGAGCGCAGCGGCATCATGATGATCTCGAAAGAGGCCTGATGACCGACGGTGCTGTAGCCGGTGGTGTTGAACAGGGCCGGCATGGCATGGTCCATGACGCCCATCGCCGTGCGTTCGATGTCCGCATGCTGGCCATGCGCCCAGAGGGATGAAAAATGTTCACCCCGCAGGTCGCGCCCGAAGAAATCGCAGATGCGGGTGCCGGCGAGTCGGAAAACGATGTCTCCGTCGTCGCGCGCCTCAAGGATAAAGAGACTTTGCAGAAGATGGGGAACGGCAGAGGGTTCAACCTGTGATTTCAGCGGCGCATCGGCGGCGCCGCGGATATGGTTCCAGTAGTCAAAAATTTCGATGGTCGTTTGAACACGCATTTCACACCAACCTGTCCCATTCCGGAGCATTTTCGGGCAGTCATTGCCCGTACAGCTTCTACCTTGCGGATTTCATGCCAGATCCGGGCCGTTAAGGTTAAGAAAGGGTTTCGGTTGAAGCGCGGCGTCCATCGTGACAATGTCCAGCCATCGCTCCGACTTTCGGAGTTCAGCACAATCTGCCGATCCGGGGTCTTTCCAGGAATTCGGGTTACGCCGCCCGGCACTACGGGCGGCTTTTTTTTTGGTCATGCCTCCTGTATGGCTGAGGCCTCAACGAGGCGATAAAGATGAACGAGCAGACGGGCGCGCCAGACAAGGCGCCCGAACCTTCCGAGGCCGAGCCGCCGGCGCGGCCCCCGCGCGTACCGGTCTTCAACCTTCCGCCGGCGCTGCTCTTCAGCCTATGCCTGCTTATCCTCATCTATGCAGTGCAGGCGCTCGTTCTATCGGACGATGCGGTGGGCTGGCTGCTGTTTACCTTCGGTTTCGTCCCCGCTCGCTACGTGATTCCGCTATCGCAGCAGGGGCTGGAGCTGTTCTGGACGCCCGTTACCTATTCGCTGCTGCACGGCAGCACCCAGCATATCCTCTTCAACGCCTTCTGGCTGATGGCCTTCGGCGCACCGGTCGTGCGCCGCATCGGGACGTTACGCTTCCTGTTCTTCTGGATCTTGTCCGCCGCCGCTTCCGCCGCCCTGCACGCGATCCTGAATTGGGGAGACGTATCGCTGCTGATCGGCGCGTCGGGCGTCATTTCCGGGCTGATGGGGGCCGCCTGCCGATTCGCCTTTCCGGCCGATCGGCGACCGATGCCGGTTGCGCATCTCAACGCCCGGCTTTCTGTCGTCGACGCCCTGAAGAGCCGGACCGTCGTCATTTTCATTCTTCTCTGGCTGGTCGGTAACGCCCTGATCGCCGTCGGCATTCCGCTCGTAGGCGACAGCGACCAAGCGATCGCCTGGGATGCGCATATTGGCGGCTTCGTCTTCGGATTCCTTTTGTTTTCGTTGTTCGACCGGGCGCCACGGCCGCCTGCAGAACCGAAGGGAGCGGAGAAGGATATGTTGCAATCCTGAGCCGGGCGGTGCACCATCGAACGATCCGCGATTGGGGGGAGAAGCCGTCGTGGATGCCTGTGACACATGTCACAGGTTCGACAAAGGAGGTTCGAATGACCAGTTCAGTCAAAGCAATCCTCGACCTGAAGGGCAGGGACGTCGTCACCGCCGGGCCGAACACCACCGTCGCCGAGGCAGCCGCGATTCTGAGCAAGAAGAAGATCGGCGCCATCGTTGTCGTCGGCATGGAGAACCGGATTTCCGGCATGTTCACCGAGCGCGATCTCGTGCATGCCATCGCCAAACACGGCAAGGGGGGTCTCGATCAGCCGCTCTCGCAGGTGATGACTTCAAAAGTCTACCGTTGCCACGAGGAGACGACCGTCAACGAGCTGATGGAACTGATGACCAGCCGCCGCTTCCGCCACGTACCGGTGGAAAGCAACGGCAAGCTTGCCGGCATCATCTCGATCGGCGACGTGGTAAAATCGCGGATCGCCGAAGTCGAGCGCGAAGCCGAGGACATCAAGGCCTATATTGCCGGCTGAGGGTGCGGCTGTTCGTTCAAACGTGCTGTCGCTCCTGTCGGGGCGACGCGTCACGGAGCGCTGGCGTAGACTTCCTGCATGCGCTTGATCTCGGGAAGCCTGGCCCTGGCTTCCTCGTAGCCCCGCTCGATGGCCTCACCGGCGCGGTGGAATTCCGAGAGGCCGATATAGCTTAGGCGCGGCTGCAGCGAAATGTCGGGCGGATCGCCGGCAAGGCGAGCGCGGGCAATTCTGTCCTGGATAATGTTGAAGGCCTGCACCATGACTCCGGTCATGCCGAGGCGGGCATAGGGTGCCTCTTCCTGTTTCTGCACTTCCTGCTGCGAGAGGCTGGCATTGTGCCGGACGACGGCCGAGCGGCCGTAGAGATCGTAATTGAGATTGACGGCGACGACCAGCGGCTGCTCATAGGCGCGGCAGACGGAGACGGGAACCGGGTTCACCAGCGCGCCGTCGACCAGCGTGCGGTGATTGCTGCGGACCGGCTCGAAAATGCCGGGTAGCGCATAGGAGGCGCGCAGCGCCGTGATCAGCGAACCATTGGCGATCCAGACCTCATGGCCGGTATTGACCTCGGCCGCGACTGCGACGAACGGCCGGTCCAGATCCTCGACGTTCAGGCCCTCGAGATGCTCCTGCATGCGTTTGGTCAGCCGCATGCCGCCGAACAACCCGCTGCCGCCGATCGTCAGATCGAGCAGACTGGCGATGCGGCGCATGGTCAGCGAGCGAGCGAAGCTTTCGAGTTCATCGAGTTTGCCGGCGAGATAGCAGCCGCCGACCAGCGCGCCGATCGATGTGCCGGCGATCATGCCGATCTCGATCTTTGCTTCGTCCAAAGCACGCAAGACGCCGATATGGGCCCAGCCGCGGGCCGCGCCGCCGCCAAGAGCGAGCGCGATCTTGATCCTGGTGACAGGCGCGGGCGCAGGGATTGTCTCGAGTATCGTCGCCATGCCAGAACCGGAACCTTCGCCTTCAGCGCTTTGACGGTGCAGACTCCAGTTCAGCATTGCGCTCTCCCCTCCAGTAGAACACGTAAGTCTTGATAGTGTGCCCGATCGGTTGCCAAATGGTATATAGAACTGGTTTCTGGCACAATAAGGGGCAAATGCCAGTATAGTTCAGTCTATTTTCCGTAGACGTCCTGCGGATCGAAATGACGCTCGTCATCGACGATGTCGAGCATCGGCTTTCCGTCGCGCAGCGTCACCGTCCGATAGAAGCAGGAACGGCGGCCGGTGTGACAGGTCGCGTCATGGCCGGCGACCTCGACCTTCAGCCATATGGCATCCTGATCGCAATCGGTGCGAATTTCTTTCACTGTCTGAAGATTGCCCGAGGTCTCGCCCTTTTTCCAGATCTTGCCACGCGACCGGCTGAAATAATGGGCCGTGCCCGTCTGGATGGTCAACGCCAGGGCCTGGGCATTCATATGCGCCACCATCAGCAGTTCGCCATCGCCGGCGTCGGTGACGATCGCAGTGATCAGGCCACGGTCATCGAAACGCGGCGTGAAATCGCCGGCGTCTTCCAACGCCGACTTGTCCTCGGATGGTTGATTGAAGATCAGTTGACTCATTGCGGCCCTCCCGAGGGAGCCGGTATCAGCGGCTCCGCACCATGCTCATGAAACGGGCCTGATCGGCCGGCTCGGTCTTGAACGTTCCGGTAAACGTCGTGGTCAAGGTGGTCGAACCCTGCTTCTGAACGCCACGCATCGCCATGCACATATGTTCGGCCTCGATGAGTACGGCAACACCGCGCGGGTTAAGCGTATCGTCAATGGCCCGGGCGATCTGCGCGGTCATCGTTTCCTGGGTCTGCAGGCGCCGGCCATAGATCTCGACGACACGGGCAATCTTCGACAGGCCGAGCACGCGGCCATCAGGCATGTAGGCGACATGCGCCTTGCCGATGATCGGAACCATATGGTGTTCGCAATGCGAGTAGAACGGAATGTCCTTGACGAGGACCATGTCGTCGTAACCGGCGACCTCCTCGAAGGTTCGGCCGAGCACGTCTTCCGGCGCCATGTCGTAACCGGCGAAAAGCTCGCGGTATGCTTTGGCGACACGAGCCGGCGTCTCGATGAGGCCTTCGCGCGTCGGATCGTCACCGGCCCAGCGCAACAGAACGCGAACGGCTTCTTCCGCTTCCTGCTGGGAGGGGCGGTCCGATTCACGGTTCGGCTGCGGAAAGTTCTTTACGATGGCGTCCATGATCAATGGTCTCCTGGCCCGCATCGCGGACCCATCTGTCGGAATCGCCACTGGTCAGTCCCATGCGGGAATTCATGCACCTTTGGCAGGCTCCGGGGCTTTCAGGGCTGATTTCAAGCGCCCATCCGGCACGGTTTCCCAATCAAACTTACACAAGGCCATTGCATTTTCATGGCCTTGGAACGACATACATATAGGAAGACGGCCATTATATGTAAGTATCCTCGGATGACACGATGTGTTTTTTGTTTCAACGACAATGACAGCCCTATTTAGGCCGATCCGCAGCGATTTTGGAGCGGAAATCCAGCATGGACGACATCTACAACAGCAAAATCCTCGAATTCGCCGGCAATATTCCGTTGACCGGGATGCTTGATGATGCCGATGCGACCGCCCAGGCGCATTCCAGGCTTTGCGGCTCCAAGGTGCGGATCTGGCTGAAGATGGATGGCGATGTCGTGACCGGTTTTTCCCATGACGTGAAGGCCTGCGCGCTCGGCCAGGCCTCGTCCTCGATCATGGCCCGCCATGTCGTCGGCGCGACATCGGGCGAATTGCGGCAGGCGCGACTGGACATGCTCGCTATGCTGAGGGCGGACGGGGCAGGGCCCGGCGGACGGTTCGAAGACATGCGTTATCTCCTGCCCGTGCGGGACTACAAGGCTCGTCACGCTTCCACGATGCTGACCTTCGACGCCGTCGTCGATGCGATCGGGCAGATCGAGGCGAAACGAGCGGAAGTTGTCGAGGCGTAACCGAAATGTGCGAGTCTTGCGTCCGGCATGCTGACGATGAGGACGATGGCGGCGCGGCCGCAAGACGGCCGCACGCGAGAAATGCGCACTACTCCCGCAATTACAGCGGGCCGTTTCGCAAGACCCCGGACCGCCTGCTCGGCATGGGGTTTATCCGCCTCTATCAGCTGACTCTTTCCGGCTTTGTCGGCAATGCCTGCCGCCATGTCCCGACCTGCTCGGAATATGGTTACGAGTCGATCGCCCGCCACGGATTATGGGCCGGCGGCTGGATGACGCTGTTTCGAGTGGGCCGTTGCGGCCCGGGCGGCACCAGCGGCCTCGATCCCGTTCCGGAAGTGCTCGGAGACGGCTTCCGCTGGTGGACACCGTGGCGGTATCTCTCGCTCGGACGCAAGAGAGGTTGAGCAAGATGACGATGCCCGGCGAGTACAGGCGTGCATCCTCAGATTTCGACGCCTACCTTGACGACGTCCGCACCGATACGCTGATCGACAGCCGAAATGCGATCTATACGATGACCCAGGGTGTCTTCCAAACGTTTCGCCGACGGCTTGATATCGAGGAGGCGATCCGCTTTGCCAATCTGCTGCCGCCGGTGCTGCGGGCGATTTTCGTCGCCGACTGGGATCCCGATGAGGTCAAACGTCCCTTCGAGGATCGCAGGACGATGACTCGCGAAGTTCAGTCACTGCGGAGTGACCACAATTTCTCGCCCGACACCGCCATTCGCGACGTGGCGGCGGCCGTGCGAAAACGAGTCGACGAAACGGCATTCGACAGGGTGCTACAGACCTTGCCAGAAGGAGCAGCGGAGTTCTGGCGGCCATGAGCACGTTCATCGCCCTGCTGCACAGCATCGTCCTGGCGCCAGGTCGCCGGGTGATCATGGAAGACTTGCGCGCGCTTGCCAGAGAGCTCGGCTATCGCGAGCCGCGCACTCTGGTTTCAACAGGCAATCTCGTTTTCGAGGCCGACGACATGCGTCCGCATGAAATCGAGGTTGCGCTGGAAGAGGCCTTTGAAGAAAAGTTCGGCAAACATGTCGATATCATCGTGCGCAGCGACTGCACCTGGATGGCGCTCTGCGGCACCAACCCCTTCAGGGACGGCAGCGGCGACCAGGTGATCGTCCGGGTGATGCGCCTGCCGATCGATCCTGAGAAGGTGGAGGCGCTGAAGCCGCTGATGGCGGAAGGACAACGCATCGCCGTCGTCGGCGGCGACCTCTGGATCGATTTCGCCGGCAAACCGAGCCAGTCAAAACTGCTTTCGGCGCTGACGACCAAGCGGCTTGGCGTCGGAACGATGCGCAACTGGAACACCGTTTGCGGTCTTGCGCAAATGATCATGTGAACCGGCTGCTTTACTCCCGAGCGAAACCTGAGTATCAGGCGGCAACGCCTCCCGCTTGGGTGTCGCGTCATTTCAACCACCCGCATTCGTTGGCGGGACTGGACAAGGAGAATTTCGATGTCCCAATCCGTTTCCCTGACATTTCCCGATGGTTCCGTGCGCAGTTTCCCTGCTGGCGCGACCGGCAGGGATGTCGCCGAATCCATTTCCAAGTCGCTTGCGAAGAGCGCCGTCGCCATCGCGATCGACGACGCCGTGCGCGATCTTTCCGATACCGTGAGCGACGGCAAGATCGAGATCATTACCCGCAAGGATCCTCGTGCGCTGGAGCTCATCCGCCATGACGCCGCGCATGTGATGGCCGAAGCGGTGCAGGAGCTTTGGCCCGGCACTCAGGTGACGATCGGCCCGGTCATCGAGAACGGCTTCTATTACGACTTTGCCAAGAACGAGCCCTTCACACCCGACGATCTGCCGAAGATCGAAAAGAAGATGAAGGAGATCATCGCCCGCAACGCGCCGTTCACCAAGCAGATCTGGTCGCGCGAAAAGGCCAAGGAAGTCTTTGCCGCCAAGGGCGAGCAGTACAAGGTCGAGCTCGTCGATGCGATCCCCGAAGGGCAGGATCTGAAGATCTATCATCAGGGCGACTGGTTCGACCTATGCCGCGGCCCGCATATGGCCTCCACCGGCCAGGTCGGCACGGCCTTCAAGCTGATGAAGGTTGCCGGCGCCTATTGGCGCGGCGACAGCAACAACGCCATGCTATCGCGCATCTACGGCACGGCATGGGCCGATCAGGCCGACCTGGACAATTACCTGCATATGCTGGCGGAAGCCGAAAAGCGCGACCACCGCAAGCTTGGCCGCGAAATGGACCTGTTCCACTTCCAGGAAGAGGGCCCGGGTGTCGTCTTTTGGCACGGTAAGGGCTGGCGTATCTTTCAGACGCTCGTCGCCTATATGCGCCGTCGGCTTGCCGTCGATTATGAAGAAGTCAACGCGCCACAGGTGCTCGATACGTCGCTCTGGGAAACCTCCGGTCACTGGGGCTGGTATCAGGAAAACATGTTCGCCGTAAAATCGGCGCATGCGATGACGCATCCCGACGACAAGGAAGCGGACAACCGCGTCTTCGCGCTGAAGCCGATGAACTGCCCCGGCCACGTGCAGATCTTCAAGCATGGCCTGAAGTCCTATCGCGAGCTGCCGATCCGTCTGGCGGAATTCGGGCTGGTGCATCGCTACGAGCCTTCGGGCGCGCTGCATGGATTGATGCGCGTGCGCGGCTTCACCCAGGACGATGCGCATATCTTCTGCACCGACGAGCAGATGGCCGCCGAATGCCTGAAGATCAACGACCTGATCCTGTCGGTCTATGAAGACTTCGGATTCAAGGAAATCGTCGTCAAGCTTTCCACCCGTCCGGAAAAGCGCGTCGGCTCCGACGCCCTCTGGGATCGCGCCGAAGCCGTCATGACCGATGTGCTGAAGACGATCGAGGCTCAGTCAGAGGGCCGCATCAAGACCGGCATCCTGCCGGGCGAGGGCGCCTTCTACGGTCCGAAGTTCGAATATACGTTGAAGGATGCGATCGGCCGCGAATGGCAATGCGGCACGACGCAGGTCGACTTCAACCTGCCGGAACGCTTCGGCGCCTTTTACATCGACAGCAACTCCGAAAAGACGCAGCCGGTGATGATCCATCGCGCCATCTGCGGATCGATGGAACGCTTCCTCGGCATCCTGATCGAGAACTTCGCCGGCCATATGCCGCTCTGGGTGTCGCCGCTGCAGGTGGTGGTCGCAACGATCACATCGGAGGCTGATGCCTACGGGCTTGAAGTGGCCGAGGCGCTGCGCGAGGCCGGTCTCAACGTCGAGACCGACTTCCGCAACGAGAAGATCAACTACAAGATCCGCGAGCATTCCGTCACCAAGGTTCCTGTCATCATCGTCTGCGGCAGGAAGGAAGCCGAGGAGCGCACGGTCAACATCCGCCGCCTCGGCAGCCAGGACCAGGTTTCCATGGAGCTTGACGCCGCCGTCGAGAGCCTCACCCTCGAGGCTACGCCGCCCGACATCCGTCGCAAGGCCGACGCAAAGAAAGCCAAGGCCGCCTGAAAATAGGGGGATACGACAGCGCCGACTTCGGCGCTGTCGGAAATATCTTTCGCGAAGGGCAGCCGCCCATGCGCCTCTCGTCTGCACTTCCAAATCTTCCTGTCAATGAATGAAATCCGCGCCTAGCGCATCGGCCGATGCGTAGATCCAAAATGATAGCGTCCTATGCGCGTCTGATCAGACGCGCGGCGCTGCAGAGCGCCGGCCGATCGGCTTGATCGCTGGCACGCCGCAGAAGCGTGCCTGGTAGAATCAATCCAGGCTGGCGCCGTCGCCGCCGCCCTGTGGCACGAGCTGTTCGTAGGAGGGCAGAGGCTCCTCCGGAGCCGCCTGGACACCCGCAGGCGGCGGCTTGCCGGCTGGCGCCTGCTGCACCGTGCGGGCCGCCGGGCTCTCGGGCTGCTGCGGCTCCTGGTCCTTCATCAGAACCTCTACATCGGTATTCCGGCCGGCAACCACTGTAAAATCGCGCTGATAGATCTTGTCCTTGTTGCGGGCGATGGCAGAATATTCGCCTTCAGCAAGCACCATGGTCGGAAAGGCGCTGACGCTTTCGCCGACACTGTCGCCGGCGGCAGTCAGGATCGACCAGGCCGTGTCGGCAATCGCCTCGCCGCCGGCTTCGGAGACCAGCTTGAAGGTCATCTGGGCGGCGCGGTGCTGGATCGTTGCCTCTGTGAGCTTGCCGGCCTCGACCTGGATGTCGGCTCGAATGACGGCGTTGACGCTGCCATATTCGGAAACGATGTGATAGGTGCCGGCATTGAGGCGCACGACGGTGTTCGGCGAGACGTCGGCCATCACGAGACCGCGCTCGCCATCGTCGCGCACTTCCGAGGAATAGATCGAGAAGCTCAGCTGGTCGGGGCGGATGCGGGCATCAGTGCCGGAGACGGCATTGAGCAGCAGGCCGCCGGCATCAAGGACCATCACCTGCTTGTCGACCTCGCCGTCAGCAGGCACGGTCAGCTTCTTGGTGACACCGGCGCGGCCGAAGGAGACATTGACGAAATAATCGCCCGGAGCGAGCTGGAAGGCGGCGGGTCCGCCCTTGGCGCTGGCGATCAGCGGCAGCTTGCCGTCGGCGCCGGCGATCGGGCTGAAGACATACCAGGAAAGGCCATCCTCGACAGGCGTACCGTCGGCCGTCAGTTTGGCTTCCATCGCGACGTCGCGCAGCTTGGCGCCCTCAGGCGCGGCGCCGGGCGCGATGAAGGCATTGAGCTTAGGCATCTTCGACGTCGAGTCGAGCTGTTTGAAATCCTTGAAGGCATCCTGCGCACCGGCGCCGAGGGGCATCAATACCATCAGGGCGATGGCGAGGCCGATGCGTGCAAGAGGCGAAATGCCAAACATCTGTTTCGTGAACCGATTGACTTCTGAAATCGCAAAGGCCACTTCAAGACCAACGCGATGGCAAATTCAAGACCCACGCTTTGCAGCAGCATAAAAATGAAAGTTTCTCCCGCATGAAATCCGATATCAAGCTGATCGATTACCTCGCCGTGCGCCGTTCCATTCCCGCTTTCCAGATGTGCGAACCCGGCCCGGAAAAGGCCGAAATCGAAGAGATCCTGCGGCTTGCTTCGCGCGTTCCCGACCACGGCAAGATCGCTCCCTGGCGCTTCATCGTCTATCGCGGAGATGAGCGTGCGCGCCTCGGCGAGGAGCTTCTCAAACTGGCGCTCGAGGCAAAGCCGGACCTTTCCGCAGAGATGATCCAGGTCGAGCGCACCCGCTTCACGCGCGCGCCCGTGGTCGTCGCCGTCGTCAGCAAGGCGGGGCCGCACATCAAGATCCCGGAATGGGAGCAGGTCATGTCGGCGGGCGCGCTTTGCTTCAACGTCATTCTTGCCGCCAATGCCAACGGCTATGTCGCCAACTGGCTGACGGAATGGTTCGCCTATGATGAGCGCGCCTATCCTCTGCTCGGCGTCGGTCCTGGCGAAAAGGTGGCGGGCTTCATCCATATCGGCTCGACGACATTCCCGGCGATAGAGCGGCCGCGGCCGGAGCTTGCCGATACCGTGACCTGGGTCGGGGGAGCGGACTGATGTTCTACACCACCGACAGCAACCGGCATGGCCTTGCGCACGATCCCTTCAAGGCGATCGTTTCGCCGCGGCCGATCGGCTGGATCGGCAGCAAGGGCAGAGACGGCTCAATCAATCTTGCGCCCTATTCCTTCTTCAACGCTGTCGCCGACCGGCCGAAACTGGTGATGTTTTCTTCCGCCGGTCGCAAGGACAGCCAGCGCAATGCGGGGGAAACCGGCGCCTTCACCTGTAATTTCGTCAGCCGCGATCTCGCCGAAAAGATGAATCTGTCCTCGGCGGCGCTGCCGTACGGCAACAGCGAATTCGATTTCGCCGGGCTGACGCCGAAACAGTCCGAACTGATTGACGCGCCCTATGTCGGCGAGGCTTACGCCGTGCTCGAATGCAGGGTCACCGAAATCATCGAGCCGAAAACGCTATCGGGCGCGCCGTCTGAAAACGTCCTCGTCTTCGGCGAGGTGGTCGGCATCCATATCGACGAGGCGATCGTCAGGGACGGCCGCCTCGACATGTCGATCGCCCGCCCTGTCGCCCGCATGGGCTACATGGATTACAGCGAAGGCAGCGATGTTTTCGAGATGTTCCGGCCGCAGATACCAAAGGCGGGAGCCTGAAGGCAAGGCATAGAAAGGCTTAAGAAATATGGTGAACCAATCTTAAACCTTTTGTCGCTACGGTCACAGCATTGAATGAAACGCGAAGGAATCGCGTTCAAGTGCTGGGGCGTCGCGTGATCGTAGAAGCTTTCCTTCGTTGGATCGAAACGGCCAAGACCGGTGATCGGGCCCGGGCCGCGAACGCACTCGGTCGAGCCTATCTGCAATCCGAGATGAGCGGAGAGGAGCGGGCCGCAGCCGAAATGGCGATGACCTTTCTTCTCGATGACCCGTCGCCGCGTGTGCGGCTTGCACTGGCCGAGGCGATCGCCTGGTCACCCGACGCACCGCGCAGCCTGATCCTTTCGCTCGCCGCGGACCAGCCCGAGGTTGCGTGCCACGCCGTTACCTGTTCGCCGCTTCTCAGCGACGCCGATCTCGTCGACCTCGCCGCGCGCGGCAATGGCGCCACCCGCATGCTGATCGCGGCCAGGGCCCATGTCACGCGCCCGGTCTCGGCTGCACTTGCGGAGGTCGGCGATGAAGACGAAGTGCTCTGCCTGCTCGAAAACGATGGCGCGGCCATCTCCAGCCAATCGTTGAAACGGATCGCCGAGCGGCTTGGCGATTGCTGCGATATTCGCAACCTGCTGCTCGACCGCAGCGATCTTCCGGCCGATGCCCGCCAGCTGCTCACCCAGCATGTCAGCAATGCGCTGGTCGGCCTGCCGTTGGCGCAGGCGGCGATCGGCCTGCAGCGGCTCCAGCGCATCAGCCGCGAGGCGACCGAGGCAGCCATCGTTTCGATCGCCGGTGATATCGCGCCGCGGGAGATCCCGGATCTCGTCGAACATCTGCGCCTCAACGGCCGCCTGACGCCGTCCTTGCTGATGCATGCGCTCTGCGTCGGCAAGCTGGACTTCTTCGCTGCTGCAATCGTCGATCTGACAGCGTGCAGCGAGCGCAGGGTGCGCTCGATTCTGGCAACCGGCCGCATGCACGCGGTTCGCGCCCTCTACGAATCTGCCGGCCTGCCGAGGGATATCAGCGTGATCTTCGTCGAGGCGACGCTTCTGTGGCGCGAGGCCGCTCGAAGGGCCCCGGGCAGCATCCTGGGCACGGTCGGCGGCCGTCTTCTCGAAAAATTCCGCCATCACTATGGTGCACTCGGCGCGGCCGGTGAACTGCTCGACATGGTCGAAAAGCTTCATGTCACCGAGCAGCGCCAAACGGCCCGCATCTATGCGGCGCTTGCGGCGGCTTAGTCGTTCAGCCGGGTCACCACCCAGGAATAGCTGGTGGATACGAAATGCACGGGTTTGGAAAGCGTCTCCCTGACGTCTCGGCCGGATGGCAGATGTGCGCGGACCTGGCCGGCGATGTTTTCAGCAAAGCCGGCGAGGCCTGTCGGTTCTTCGGGTGCCACAGGAGCGGTGTCGGCCGCGGCGGCAGGCAAGGGCGCCGGTTTCGGCGGTTCGGCGGCGGCCAGCGCTTTCGGCGCCTCGCACACGGCGATGACAGAGGGATAGCTGACATTGGCATAGGCCTTGAGCCGGCGTTCGGCTTCGGCATCGCAAGCGGCAACGGTTTCCCAGCGTTTGTCGACCGTTGCGACATAGCTGCATTGACTGACGGAATCGTCGCAACCGAGAATGGTCATTGCGATGAGCACCGCTTGCATATTCTGCCTCCTTGGCTATTGAACCTTGAGATCGCCTTAGACGGCGCAATTCCAACCGAAACTAGGCGAAGGCATTAACTCTTCGTCATGTCGCAAAATTTGCGCCTACCGCAAACATTGGAAACCATCATGTCCGTCACTATCACCCAGGAGCCGCCGCGCCAGGACGGCGTCATCCGCCTTCTCGATCTTTCCGACGCCTATGCAGCGTCGCTCTATCCCGCGGAGAGCAACCACATGGTCGACCTCTCCTTGCTGGAGAAACCTTCGGTAAGCTTCTTCGTCGCCCGCAATGAGGGGGCAATCGTCGGATGCTGCGCGCTGGTCGAGGCCGGCGACGGCACGGCGGAGATCAAGCGCATGTTCGTTGACCCGCAGGCGAGGGGATTGAAGATCGCGAGCGGATTGATGAATGCGCTGGAGGCGATCGCGGGGGAAAAGCGGCTGACGGCGATCCGGCTCGAAACCGGCATCCACCAGCCGGAGGCGATCGCCCTCTACCGTAAATACGGATACCAGGAGATCGAGGCTTTCGGCACCTATCTTCCGGATCCGCTCAGTCTGTTCATGGAAAAGCGGCTGGGATAGCAGCCTGCGAAGGCAGGTTCAGCCTTCGGCGACGCGCGGGATCGGTTTCGCCGGCGGCGCCTGTTCGTCGATGACGATCTGCGGCACCCTTTCGCTGCTCTCGGCGTTGCGGGCCTCGTGGATCCATTCGCGCCAGATGGCGACGATCAGCGCCATCAGCACCGGACCGATGAAGAGGCCTAGAAAACCCATCGTCTTGACGCCGCCGATAAGGCCGAAAAAGGTCGGTAGGAAGGGCAGCTTGATCGGCCCGCCGACGAGCTTCGGTCGCAGCGTCTTGTCGACGATGAAGAGCTCGACAGTGCCCCAGACGAAGAGGCCGATGCCGGCGACATGCGAGCCGCTCGCCAGGAGATAGATGGAGACGAGCGTGAAGGAGAGCGGCGCACCGCCTGGTATCAGCGCCATCACCCCCGTGAGCACGCCGAGCGTTACCGGCGACGGCACGCCGGCGATCCAATAAGCCACACCGAGCACAATGCCTTCGCCGATCGCAATCAGCGTCATGCCCATGACGGTGGAGCTGATCGTTGCCGGGACGACGCGGGAAATGCGTTCCCAACGGTTCGGCAGGATGCGCTCGCCCAGCATGTCGATCTGCTTGGAGAAGGAGAAGCCGTCGCGATAGACGAAGAACAGCGCGATCAGCATGAAGAGCAGCGTCAGGAGAAGATGGAAAGCGCCGCCGCCAGCTGCCAGCACGGCGCGATAGATGTTGCCGATATGAGCGCCGCTAATCGCCTGAATGAGTTCGCCGAGCGCGCCGGGACTGCCGACATATTTGGTCCAGAGATCATCGAGATAGGGGCCGGCAAACGGCAAGGCGACGATCCAATCCGGTGTCGAGGCGCCGGCGCGGTTGGCGTGGATCGCCCACGCGAGCCAGGTGCGCACTTCGCCCGTCGTATAGGTGACCGCGAGCCCGATCGGGATGACCAGGAAGGTAAGGATCATGAGGATGGCGATGGTGGCGGCGACCGTCGTATTCCCGCCAACGCGGGCAAGCAGCTTGCGATAGAGCGGCCAGCTGGCAAAGCCGATGACCAGGGCAGCAAGCACCGGCACGAGAAAACCATAGAAGAAATAGACTCCAGCGGCGACGACCAGCACTAGCAGCCAGCGCGCCGCAGAGATGGAGGGAATCAGCGGCGTGCGCGTCGGCGCCGATGGCCCCAGCCATCGCGGCTCATGATTGGTTTTCTGACGGTCGAACACACCCACGCGCGCCTCTTCTTATTGTTGTACTCTGGTTATGGGCCATGAACCCGGCGGTTTCAAGGTGCGCACGGTGAAAGCCCATACAAAGCGTCGCAGTTCGACCATTCGAAAGCGTATCTTACTGTTGCGACCGGCGGAGAACCTTGAAGGCGTAGAATTGCGACTTCTGGCTTGTCGAGAAATTATTCTCGGAGCTGAGGATGAGAACGTCGGTACCGTCCCGGGCCTTGCCGAGCGACATCGCCCCGATGTTGTACGGGACGAGACCGATTGGCGTCAGATCGAGAACCTGGCTCTCGCGGGGCAGGCACTTCGTAGGTGGCGCCGACCGTTGCGGTGCTGGACAGGAGAACGAAAACGGCAGTCGCGGCAAATCGCTTCGTCATGGCAAGATCCGGCAAGGTTGAAAACGATTCGAACCGACGCACCCACCATTTCCTGGAAAGGTCGCGCGCCGTCCGCTTCATGCGCCGGTTCTTTGACGGAGTTGTTACGGTTCTTCGTCAGTTCCGTGAAATCGCTGATGCTAAAATGCGGCGCGCCGGGCGTATCAGTCAGATCGCTCGGCGCGCCTTACACGTGTTTAAATATCGAGGTTTTCGGCGAAGGCCGCGCGCTCCTGGATGAAGCGGAAGCGGGCTTCCGGCTTGGTGCCCATCAGATCGTCGACGGCGCTGCGGGTGCCTTCGAAATCCACCTCGTCGATCAGCACCCGGAGCAGGGTGCGCTTGGCCGGGTCCATGGTGGTTTCCTTGAGCTGGGCGGGCATCATTTCGCCGAGACCTTTGAAACGGCTGATCTCCACTTTGGCCTTGCCTTTGAATTCCGTCTGCATCAGCTCGGCGCGATGATTATCGTCGCGCGCATAGGCGGATTTCGCTCCTTGCGTGATCTTGTAGAGCGGCGGCACGGCGAGGAAGAGATGACCGCCACGCACCAATTCCGGCATTTCCTGATAAAAGAAAGTGATGAGCAGCGAGGCAATGTGAGCGCCGTCGACATCGGCATCGGTCATGACGATGATGCGCTCGTAGCGCAGATCTTCCTGACGGTATTTCGAGCGCGTGCCGCAGCCGAGCGCCTGGATAAGATCGGCGAGCTGCTGGTTGGCGCCGAACTTCTCGCGGCCGGCGCTGGCGACGTTGAGGATCTTGCCGCGCAGCGGAAGGATCGCCTGATTGGCGCGGTTGCGCGCCTGCTTGGCCGAACCGCCCGCCGAATCGCCCTCGACGATGAAGAGTTCGGCGCCCTCTGCGGTATTCTGAGAGCAATCGGCGAGCTTGCCGGGCAGGCGCAGCTTGCGCACCGCCGTCTTGCGGTTGACTTCCTTTTCCTTGCGCCGGCGCAGGCGCTCCTCGGCGCGCTCGATCACCCAGTCGAGCAGCTTGGCCGCCTCGTTCGGATTGTCGGCAAGATAGTGGTCGAAGGGATCGCGCAGCGCGTTCTCGACGATGCGCTGGGCCTCGACCGTCGCAAGCTTGTCCTTGGTCTGGCCGACGAATTCCGGCTCGCGGATGAAGACCGACAGCATGCCGACGGCCGAGATCATCACGTCGTCGGTGGTGATCTGGGCCGCGCGCTTGTTCTGCGTCAGCTCGGCATAGGCCTTCAGGCCCTTGGTCAGTGCGATGCGCAGGCCTGCCTCATGCGTGCCGCCTTCGGGGGTCGGGATGGTGTTGCAGTAGGAATGCACCTGCGGATCGCCTCCATACCAGGTGATCGCCCATTCCATCGAACCGTGGCCGCTGGCCTTCTCGGTCTTGCCGGCGAAGATTTCGCGGGTGACGGTGAATTCCTTTCCCATCGTCGCCTGGAGATAGTCCTTGAGACCGCCGGGGAAATGGAATGTCGCCTTGTCGGGCACCTCCGACCCTTCGGGCAGTACGCCAGGCTCGCAGCTCCAGCGGATCTCGACGCCGCCGAAGAGGTAGGCCTTGGAGCGCGCCATGCGAAAGACGCGGGCGGCTTCGAACTTCATGTGCTCCCCAAAGATCTGGGGGTCGGGATGGAAGCGCACGCGCGTGCCGCGTCGATTGTGGACGTCGCCCAGTTCTTCGAGCCCGCCTTGCGGCAGGCCGCGGGAAAAGCGCTGGCGGTAGAGCTTGCGGTTTCGCGCTACCTCGACTTCGAGGAAGTCGGAGAGGGCATTGACGACCGAGACGCCGACGCCGTGCAGGCCGCCCGAGGTCTCGTAGGCCTTGCCGTCGAATTTGCCGCCGGCATGCAGTTTGGTCATGATGACTTCGAGCGTCGACTTGCCCGGGACCTGCGGATGGTTCTCGACCGGAATACCGCGGCCGTTGTCGGTGACGGTCAGATAACCCTGCAAATCGAGATGCACTTCGATGAAATTGGCGTGTCCGGCGACCGCTTCGTCCATCGCATTGTCGATGACTTCGGCGAAGAGGTGATGCAGCGCCTTTTCGTCGGTGCCGCCGATATACATGCCCGGGCGCATGCGCACCGGCTCGAGGCCCTCGAGAACGCGGATCGACGAGGCGCCATAGTCATCCGCGTTCGAGGCCGCAGGGGCAGGGCGAGGAGAGGCGGGCGACGCAGCCACAGGCGCACGATCGGCCACGCCGGCAGGCTTCTGCGCCTCCTCGCGCTTTTCAGAAAGGGGCAGTCCGGAAAAAAGGTCGTTGCTGTCGTCCATGGAGCCGTTCAGATCTTCATCCTGTCTTGGGTGGGCATCCGCCGCCGACCCAAAATCACCGCATTTCATCTCACGTTTGCGAATCAGGCAGATTCTGCCAGAAAGCACCGCTATACGCGACACCGCCGGTTTGGCGGCTTTCCCAAATTGATTTGCGTTGCCGGGCGCGGAATGGCAAGCGGCGGCAGGCTTCAGGAAACCATCCGCATGCGAATGTCCACAAGTGATTGCACCGTTATCACCACAATTGCGGCCTTTTTGCTGGCCGCCGCGCTGCTGACTTCCGGCGGGCCGGCGCGGGCAGCTGATGCGCTGGCACCCTTCAAGGACGAACTGTTCTCGAAGCAGGCAGTGCTGCAGAGCGCCGACGACGGCGCCTCCGAGGTTATCGATTACGACGAGATGCGCGATATCAACGACCGCGACCAGATCCCGGAGAAGCGGGCGCAGCAGAAATATGTGTCTCTCGCCATCCGCAAGGCCCAGGCGGACGAAACCCTCTCACTCGACGGCGTCAGGCTCGATGTCACCAGGGTGGGACCAGCCCAGAATGCTGCCTTCACGGTGATTTTCATCCACGGACGCGATGGCGACCGCCGGCTCGGGGCCAATGATTACAGCTTCGGCGGCAATTTCAACCGGCTGAAGAACCTCGTCGCCGGTAATGGCGGCGTCTATTATTCGCCGACAGTCAGGAGTTTCGACAGCAACGGCGTTGCCGCGATCGAAGGCCTGATCCGTTATGCCAGCGCGCAATCACCGGGCCGGCCCATCGTCCTTTCCTGCGCCTCGATGGGCAGCCAGATTTGCTGGGGCATTGCGCGTGACGGCGACAGCGTCAAGCGGCTGAAGGGCATGCTCGTCATGAGCGGTGTCACCGATCCCGATTTCACCAGGAGCGCGTTTTACAAGGCGAAACTACCGCTCTGGTTCGCGCATGGCAGCCGCGACCCGGTCTATGCCGCCGCCGACCAGCAGGCGCTGTTCGAGAGCCTGCGAAAGGCGAAATATCCGACGCACTTCACGCTGTTTCAGACCGGCAATCACGGAACGCCGATCCGGATGATCGACTGGCGCAGGGTCTTGAACTGGATCCTTGCGGCTTAACGGGCGTTTTCCGGCAGAAATATGCTCGAGATCGCGGAGATTCCCGTTACGTCAGGGGCATGATGCTTTTCTTTGCCGCAAGCTTTTGATAATGCGGCCGGGGATATGAAGTTTGTGGAAGGCCGGCATGACACCTGACGTGCGCCCGCTGGTGGCGGGAAACTGGAAAATGAACGGCACGCGTGCCTCGCTCGATCAGATCAAGGCGATCGCCGAGGGCGTTCGCCCGCCGCTCGCCGACAAGGTCGAGGCGCTGATCTGCCCGCCGACGACGCTGCTCTACGTGGCAACCGCGCTCTGCACCGACAGCCCGCTTGCGATCGGCGCGCAGGACTGCCACCAGAAGCCGTCGGGCGCGCATACCGGCGACATCTCGGCCGAGATGATCGCCGATAGCTTCGGCACCTACGTGATCGTCGGCCATTCCGAACGTCGCACCGACCATGCAGAGACGGACCATCTGGTGCGCGCCAAGGCGGAAGCGGCTTTCGCCGCCGCGCTCACAGCGATCATCTGCATCGGCGAGACGGCGGCCGAGCGCCGGGCCGGGCAGGAGCTCGACGTCATCAAGCGCCAGCTTTCCGCCTCGGTTCCCGATGCCGCAACCGCCGAGAACACAGTCATCGCGTACGAGCCGATCTGGGCGATCGGCACCGGGGTCACGCCGACATCAGGCGATGTCGAAAAGGCGCATGCCTTCATGCGTGCGGAGCTCGTCTCTCGCTTCGGCGATGAAGGCCGCAAGATGCGGCTTCTCTATGGCGGCTCGGTTAAACCCGCCAATGCCGGAGAACTGCTGGGCATCGCCAACGTCGACGGCGCGCTGATCGGTGGAGCGAGCTTGAAAGCCGCCGACTTCCTCGCCATCTACCGGGCTTATGAGGCGCTGCTCGCCTGACGCGTTGTTCATAGCTCGGTTTATTCCGGCAGAAGGGCTTGGAATAGGCGAGAGCCTCATGTAAAGAGCCGCCAGAATTCTTACTTATGTCCGTCTCCAGGCGGGCAGGACTGGACCCATGCAGACAGTATTGATTGTCATCCATCTCATGATCGTGCTCGCCCTCGTCGGCGTCGTGCTCATCCAGCGCTCGGAAGGCGGCGGCCTCGGCATCGGCGGCGGTTCGGGCTTCATGTCGGCCCGCGGCACGGCCAATGCGCTGACCCGCACAACCGCGATCCTGGCGACCCTGTTCTTCCTCACCTCGCTCGGTCTCGGCATATTGACGCGCTACGAGGGCCGTCCGAGCGACATCCTCAACCGCATCCCCGCGACGAGCGGCCAGGGCAACGGCATTCTCGATTCGCTCGGCGGCGGCACACAGCCCCCGGCGAACCAGCCGGCCGGCAACGGCGTTCCGAGCAGCGGTGCGGCTGCGCCCGCACAACAGGCTCCGGCCGCGCAAGCTCCCGCAGCAGAGGCTCCGGCAGCCACCGCGCCTTCGACGACTGCTCCGGCAGCAACTGCCCCATCGACGACTGCGCCGGCAACGCCCGCAGCCCCGGCCACGCCGGCACCGGCTCAGCCCTCCGGCGTCCCGACGGGACAGTAAACCGGGCTTCGACATAAACCGCCGGCAGGCCCTCGGGTCTGCCGGTTTTCTTTTGTGCAGATTCCCGGTCAGGCTCCGAAAATTCTGGAAAAGAATTTTTGGGCTGGTGGAATCGTTTTTGAAAAGGTATCCGGTGAATCCCATGGCGCGATACGTATTCATCACTGGCGGCGTGGTTTCCTCTCTCGGAAAAGGAATTGCGGCCGCGGCTCTCGGAGCGTTGCTGCAGGCCCGTGGATATCGGGTACGGCTTCGCAAGCTCGACCCCTATCTGAACGTGGACCCGGGCACGATGAGCCCGACCCAGCACGGCGAGGTCTTCGTCACCGACGACGGCGCGGAAACCGATCTCGATCTTGGCCACTACGAGCGCTTCACGGGCCGTTCGGCGACCAAGACGGACAACATCACCACCGGCCGCATCTACAAGAACATCATCGACAAGGAACGGCGCGGCGACTATCTCGGCGCGACGGTGCAGGTCATTCCGCACGTCACCAACGAGATCAAGGATTTCGTCACCGAGGGCAATAAGGATTACGACTTCGTCATCTGCGAGATCGGCGGCACGGTCGGCGACATCGAGGCGATGCCCTTCATGGAGGCAATCCGCCAGCTCGGCAACGACCTGCCGCGCGGCACCGCCGTCTACGTGCATCTGACGCTGATGCCTTACATTCCGGCCGCCGGCGAGCTCAAGACCAAGCCGACCCAGCATTCGGTGAAGGAACTGCAGGCGCTTGGCATTCACCCCGATATCCTGCTGGTGCGCGCCGACCGCGAAATTCCGGAAGCCGAGCGCCGCAAGCTCTCGCTGTTCTGCAACGTGCGTCCCTCTGCCGTCATCCAGGCGCTCGATGTGGGCAACATCTACGACGTGCCGATGGCCTACCACAAGGAAGGCCTCGACGACGAAGTGCTCGCGGCTTTCGGCATCGAGCCGGCGCCGAAGCCGCGCCTCGACCAGTGGGAAGAGGTCTGCAACCGCATCCGTACGCCGGAAGGCGAGGTGACGATCGCGATCGTCGGCAAATATACCGGTCTGAAGGATGCCTATAAGTCGCTGATCGAGGCGCTGCATCACGGCGGCATCGCCAATCGGGTCAAGGTCAAGCTCGAATGGATCGAGTCGGAGGTCTTCGAAAAGGAAGATCCCGCACCTTATCTCGAAAAGGTGCACGGCATCCTCGTGCCCGGTGGCTTCGGCGAACGCGGCTCCGAGGGCAAGATCCATGCGGCGCGCTTCGCCCGCGAGCGCAAGGTGCCTTATTTCGGCATCTGCTTCGGCATGCAGATGGCCGTCATCGAGGCGGCGCGCAATCTCGCTGATGTGCCGGACGCGTCGTCGACCGAGTTCGGCCCGGCGAAGGAGCCGGTGGTCGGCCTGATGACAGAGTGGGTCAAGGGCAACGAGCTGCAGAAGCGCACGGCGGCCGGCGATCTCGGCGGCACCATGCGCCTCGGCGCCTACAAGGCGGCGCTGAAGAAGGGCACGAAGATCTCGGAGATCTACGGCTCGACGGATATTTCCGAGCGTCATCGCCACCGGTACGAGGTCAATATCGACTACAAGGACCGGCTCGAGAGCTGCGGCCTCGTCTTCTCCGGCATGTCGCCGGATGGCGTGCTGCCGGAGACGATCGAATATCCCGATCATCCCTGGTTCATCGGCGTGCAATACCATCCCGAACTGAAGAGCCGGCCGCTCGATCCGCATCCGCTGTTTGCAAGCTTCATCGAAGCAGCAACCGAGCAGAGCCGTCTCGTCTGACGACTGCGGCGCCAGATCGCGCGGCTATCGCGCGATCTCGTCAATCAGCCATTCTATTTTCAGGCAGCGGTCGGCAGCGGCCCGATATAGACCGAACGCGGGCGGATCAGCCGGCCGTCGAGCGCCTGTTCGCGAGCATGCGCCAGCCACCCCACAGTGCGGCCGATCGCAAAGACGCCGGTGAAGGCCTGGCGCGGGAAGCCCAGCGCTTCGAGCAGCAGCGCGGTATAGAATTCGACATTGACCTCGAGCCGCCGGTTGGGCTTGCGCGCTTTCAGGATCGCCAATGCGGCGGCTTCCACCGCCTCGGCGAGTTCGACGCGGGCGCTGTCGACCTGGCCTGACGAGATCAAAGGCGTCAGCGCGCCTTTCAGCGCATCGGCGCGGGGATCGCGGACGCGGTAGATGCGGTGGCCGAAGCCCATCAGTCTTTCGCCGCGATCGAGTGCATCGGCGAGCCATGTGCCGGCATTATCCGGCGTTCCCACCGCATCCAGCATATCGAGGACGGGACCGGGCGCGCCGCCATGCAGCGGCCCCTTCAGCGCGCTCAACGCCGCCAGAACCGAAGAGGTGAGGCCAGACTGCGTCGAGGCGATGACCCGCGATGCGAAGGTCGAGGCGTTGAGCCCATGATCTGATATCGTCACGAGATAGGCGTCGAGTGCCGCCGTCTGCTCCCTGGTCGGCAATCGTCCGATCAGCATGCGCAGGATATCGGCCGCTTGTGGCAGCGAGGCGTCGGGCGCAATCGGTTTCTGCCCGCGCTGCAGCCTGAGAACCGCCGGCAGGAAGACCGCCGGCGCTGCCAGAAGGCTGAGCGCGATGTCGAAATCCTCGCCATCGGACAGCCGGGCTAACAGTGCCCGCATCGCATCGACCGGCGGCAAGGCGATCAAGGCGGCGTCGGCGGCTTTGATATGGGCGAAAACCTTCGTTCGTGCCTGTGCCAGCCAGTCGCGTAAGAGCGCCTCATCGAAGCTTCGCTCCATCAACCCGTCGAGCAGCAGTGCAGCGACGCGCTCATAGGTGCCGCCTGCGACCAGATGATCCAGCGATACGCCGCGGATGATCAGTCGACCCGCTTCGCCATCGACATCCGACAGCTGCGTTTCGGCGGCAATAACATCTTCCAAGCCGTTTTTCATGTGGGTTCTCCTTTACGGCTTGAATGATCCGACCTAGTCTTATTGACGTCAATCTTGACCCGATTGATCAATGTGAGGCTGTGATGCCGTGGTTGACCACCCACGAGGCGCTGCAGGCGCTGAAGACCAAACCGCAGACGCTCTACGCCAATGTCAGCCGAGGGCGCATCCGCGCCAAGCCCGATCCCGCCGATCCGCGCCGCAGCCTCTATCACGCTGCCGACGTCCGGCGGCTTGCAGATCGCCATGCCGGCCGCCGCAAGGCCGAAATAGTGGCGGCCGAGACGATCCGCTGGGGCGATCCCGTACTTTCCTCGGCAATCTCCACCGTGACGGGCGGACGCCTTTTCTATCGTGGGAAGGATGTGGCCGGTTTCGCCGAGACGGCGACGCTGGAGCAGACCGCGGCATTGCTGTGGAATGGAGCGGAGACGCCTGCCTCCTCGACCGCGACCACGCATGGCTCTCCATCGCTTCAGGCCGCGTTCCTGGCGCTTGCCGGGCGGGTGACATCGGACCTGCCGTCGCTTGGCCGCTCGCCGGCGGCACTCCGGCGCGAGGCGCACGGAATTCTCGCCACGATCGCAGATGCGTTGGCACCAGGCGCTTCGGACCGGCCGCTGCATCTCAGACTTGCGGCAAGCTGGCAGCGGCCGGAGGCCGGCGAATGCCTGCGTCGCGCGTTGGTGCTGCTTGCCGATCATGAACTCAACGCCTCGGCCTTTGCTGCACGAGTCACGGCCTCATCGGGTGCGGCGCTATCGGCCGCCGTAATTTCCGGCTTGGCGACGCTGACGGGACCGCTGCACGGCGCCGCCTGGCAGAGCGTTGATGCATTGATCGAGGCAGCCTGCGCCCTCGGTCCGGCGCAGGCAATCCGCCGCTCCCTTGCCCAGGGCAATCGCTTATCCGCCTTCGGTCATCCGCTTTATCCGGACGGAGATATCAGAGCGTTGGCGCTGCTTTCGCAATTTTCACTGCCACCTGAGTTCGCCGAGGTCAGGGATAGGGGCGAGGAGATCGTCGGGGAAAAGGTCAATGTCGATTTCGCGCTTGCCGCGATGGCGGCAGCCTTCGATCTGCCGAGAGAGGCGCCGATCGTCATTTTTTCGCTTGCACGCTGCACCGGCTGGCTCGCGCATGCGATGGAGCAGATCGAAAGCGGCGAATTGATCCGGCCACGGGCACGTTATACCGGACCGGCGCCCGATATGAAGAGCAGCACTTGAGGATGCGCGGTTCGCTTTTTTTCGCCTATTGAAATATCCGAATTCGGCTATCATGCCTCGTATGGAAGAAGACGGTTGGCGGGCGCTTTCGCAGATGCAGTTCCGCCCGGTCACGGGGGCTTTCCATGAATATAACGTTTCTCAAGCTGTTTGCCGCCGGGCTCGCTGCCGGCCTCATTCCGCAGGGCGCGGTACTCGCGCAATCTGCGGGCTGCGCGATCTCGCGCGATGGCGGCGCCCGCCAGACGCTCAGTTGCCCCGGTGGCGTCAAGGTGACGGCGGAGGCCGGCGCGTCTTTCCAACTCTCCGACCGCAATCGCGACGGCAGTCCCGATTCGGCGTCGCTACGGCGCAAAGCGATCCTCGTCGATGTCGACGGCAGCCAGCATGCGGGTGGTTTCCAGGTGGTGACACCGCAGGCGATCGCTGCCGTGCGCGGCACGCAATGGGCTGTCGACGTCGCGGGCGGCAAGACCTCGGTCCTTGTCGTCAGAGGCAGCGTGGCCGTCCGCCGGCCTGCCGGCGAGCCAGTGGTGTTGTCCCCGGGCGAGGGCGTCGATGTTAGCAGCGGAACCGAACCGCTGGTCGTGCGCCGCTGGCCCGCGCCCCGTGTCGCCGCCCTTCTTGCCCGCCTCGGCCAATAAATGCCATGAGTCATCGCCTGCTGACCATGATCGCGCTGCTGCTGGCCGGTCTTTGGAGCGCGGCGCTCGGCTATCTCAATCTCAATGGCGGGATAGGCTTTCTCGACCGGATGGAGGCCTCGCTCGCCGACATTCGCAGCATCGTCGTCGGAGCGAAGGCGCCGCCTCCCGTCGTCTCGATCGTCGCAATCGACGACCGTACGGCGGCGGCCCACGGCTATCCGCTCGACCGGGCGACACTGGCGCGTCTGGTCAATGCAATCAACGCTTTGAAGCCGAAGGCACTGGCTCTCGACATCCTCCTCGTCGATCCGGGACCGGAGGAGGGCGATGCAGCACTGACCGCTGCCCTTGGAGAGGGACCGAGCGTGATTGCGGCGGCGGCCACCTTTGCGCAGAGCCGGCAGCGGGTTACCGACTTGGCAGACGATCCGCTTGCCGCCATCCCTGAAGCAGATCAGCTTCTCTTGCCGCTTCCGCGCTTTGCCAGCGCGGCCGCGGTCGGTGTCGTCAATGTCGCCACCGACCAGACCGGCACGCCTCGTTTCATTCCACTGATCTCGCGCGCCGCAGACCGGTTGGATCCGGCTTTTCCGCTGCGAGCCGCCTCGGTGGCGCTCGGTGTCGATCCCAGCATCGAACGCGATGCGATCATGCTCGGAGCATTGCGCATTCCCACGGATATCGGCCAGCGCCTGCCGGTGACCTTCTATGGCCGGCGCGGCAGCATCGCCACGTCAAGCGCCGCCGATGCGCTTGACGGCAAGCTTGCGGCGGACGCGGTCACCGGCCGCATCGTCGTCATCGGCTCGACCGTCACCGGTGGCGGCGACGTCTTCCCGACGCCCTTCGATCCCGTGATGCCGGGCGTCGAGGTGATGTCGACCGCGATCACCCATCTCGTCACTGGCGACGGCATGGTGCGCAACCACAGGATCAGGCTGATCGATGCCGCCATCGCCGTCGGGCTGGCGATCATGCTGATTTCGCTGACCGCCTGGCGGCGAAGTGCTGCGGGCTATGCAATCATAGTGCTGGTGCTGGTCGTCTGGGCAATGCTCAATCTGGCGGCGTTTGCGCATGGCTATTGGCTGAGTGCCGCCCTGCCGATCGCCGCAGCGTTGCCGCCAGTGCTGATCTTCGGCGCAGCCGAGCTCTGGCTCGACCGCGGCCGCGCCCGCCATTTCGCCGAGCAGAGCGCGCTGCTGCAGCGCATCGAGGCGCCCGGTCTTGGAGAATGGCTGGCGCGCCATCCGAACTTCCTCGCCGCCCCGGTGCGCCAGAACGCCGCCGTCGTCTTCATCGATCTCTCGGGCTTCACCGGCCTCAGCGAAACCCTCGGGCCGGTCAGGGTGAGCGAAATGCTGAGCGGTTTCTTCGAAATCATCGATGAGGAGGCACGGGCTCAAGGCGGAGCCATCACCAGCTTCATGGGCGACGGGGCGATGATCCTGTTTGGCCTGCCGGAAGTCGCCGACGACGATGCCGCCCGGGCCATCGCCTGCGCGGTCAGGCTCTGCGAGCGCACCCGCGCCTGGCTTCGGACGCAGGGGGGCTTTGCCGGGAAGAACATCGGTTTCAAGGTTGGCGCTCATTGTGGGCCGATCGTCGCCTCTCGGCTCGGCACCGGCGACAGGCAACAGATCACGGCGGCGGGCGATACGGTGAACGTCGGAAGCCGCCTGATGGAGGTCGCCGCCCGTCATGGCGTCGAGCTGGCGCTCAGCGCCGAAATCGTCGGCGCCGCAGGCCCGGACAGCGTGCTCCTCAAATCAGGCCGGATCGAAGGGCCGCTGGAAACCGAACTGCGCGGCAGGGCAAGCCATATCGATGCCTGGCTGTGGCGCAGCCGCACGCTTTGACAATCGCTGCGGGAGCGGCTAGGAACGGCGCAAATATCCCGCCGGCTGGCTCCGGCCATGGCGCATTTCGCGCCTGAAAGCTCCGAAAGATCGAACTCATGACAGAATTCAACGGCGTCGTTCCGGCGATCGCCAAGGCGTTGCAGAAACGCGGTTACGCCGAACTTACCCCGGTACAGCAGGCGATGCTCGATCCGGCGCTTGCCGCTTCGGACGCACTCGTCTCGGCCCAGACCGGTTCCGGCAAGACCGTCGCCTTCGGATTGGCGCTGGCGCCGACGCTGCTCGACGGCAGCGAACGCTTCGGCAACGCCGGAGCGCCGCTCGCCCTCGTCATCGCGCCGACGCGCGAGCTTGCCCTGCAGGTGAAGCGCGAACTCGAATGGCTTTATGAGATGACCGGTGCGGTGATATCAAGCTGCGTCGGCGGCATGGACATCCGCAGCGAGCGCCGGTCGCTCGAACGCGGCGCCCATATCGTCGTCGGCACGCCCGGCCGGCTCTGCGATCATATCCGCCGCCACGCACTCGACATGTCGGAGCTGAAGGCCGCCGTGCTCGACGAGGCCGACGAGATGCTCGACTTGGGCTTCCGCGAGGACCTGGAATTCATTCTCGATTCGGCACCGGACGAGCGCCGCACACTGATGTTTTCGGCGACAGTGCCAGCGGCCATTGCCAAGCTCGCCAAGAGCTACCAGCGCAACGCCGTGCGCATCAGCACCGCGGCCGAGGAAAAGCAGCATGTCGATATCGAATATCGCGCGCTTGTCGTGGCCCCGAGCGACCGCGAGAACGCGATCATCAACGTGTTGCGCTATTACGAGGCGACCAACGCGATCGTGTTCTGTTCGACGCGCGCCGCCGTCAATCACCTGACCGCGCGCTTCAACAACCGCAATTTCTCCGTCGTGGCGCTCTCCGGCGAACTGACGCAGAACGAACGCAGCCATGCGCTGCAGGCGATGCGGGACGGGCGCGCCCGCGTCTGCATCGCGACCGACGTCGCCGCCCGCGGCATCGATCTGCCGGGCCTCGATCTCGTCATCCACGCCGACCTGCCGACCAATCCGGAAACGCTGCTGCATCGCAGCGGCCGCACCGGCCGGGCCGGTCGCAAGGGCATCAGCGCCATGATCGTGCCGCTGAATGCCCGGCGCAAGGCGGAACGCCTGCTGGAGAATGCCGGCATTTCGGCGGCCTGGGCGCGGCCGCCGTCGGCCGAGGAGGTGAGCGAACGCGACGACGAGCGGCTGCTTGCCGATCCGATCTTCCACGACGCGCCGCAGGAGGAAGAGCGGGGACTGGTGCAGCAACTGCTTTCCAGCCATGGCGCCGAAAAGCTCGCCGCCGCTTTCCTGCGCCTTTACCGCACCAATCATTCGGCGCCGGAAGATCTGATCGAGGTTACCGTTCAAGACGATCGCAGCCGTAAGCGCCGCGACAATGCCGCCCCCTTCGAGCCGGCGCAAAAGGGACCGCGCGAAGATTTCGGCCCGAGCGTCTGGTTCTCGGTCTCGGTCGGGCGCAAGCAGAATGCCGAGCCGCGCTGGCTGATCCCGATGCTCTGCCGCAACGGCAACGTCACGAAGCGCGAGATCGGCGCGATCAAGATGCAGCCCGAGGAAACCTATGTGGAGATTGCGGCAGCGAGCGCCGAGAGCTTCCTGAACGCCATCGGACCGAACAAGGCGCTCGAACGCGGTATCCGCGTGACGAGGCTTGCCGGCACGCCGGATTTCAGCCGCGCGTCGTCGCCGAAACCTTATGCCGACAAGGCCCGTGACGAACGGCCTGGCGAGGCGTTCCGTGACGAACGGCCGAAGAAAAAGTTCGGCAAGGGTTCGAGCGGCGGCTATGCGGCAGCCGACAATGGCGGCGGAGAACGGCGCGACGCCAAGCCCTGGAGCAAGAAGGCAAGCAAGCCCGGCTACGATGGCGCGAAATTCGACAAGCCTAGATATGACAAGCCCAAATTCGAGGGCGGCAAATATGAAGGCAAAGGCGGAGCGAAAGGCAAATTCTCGAAGAAAAAGCCGGGCTGATTTCTATCGCGCAGGATTCTTGACCAGGATCAGATGACGATGAAACACTCCGGCATATTTCGTGTCGATCCGGCCGCCTTCATCAAGGCCAATCTGCCGATAGCGGCGGTCCCGTCTATCCCCGAGATCCTGCTCCACTCGGCCGGGCCTGCGAGCGGCCTCTGGCGGCTCGCCGACCGCGGAGAGGCCGATACGCCGCCGTACTGGGCCTATCCCTGGGCCGGCGGCGTCGTGCTTGCCCGCCATCTGCTCGACTGCCCGGAAAAGGTCGCCGGCCGCCGCGTCCTCGATCTCGGCGCCGGCTCTGGGCTGGTCGCCATCGCGGCGGCGAAGGCTGGAGCAGCGATGGTGATGGCGGTCGATGTCGATGCCAATGCCATTGCAGCAATCGGTCTCAACGCAGCCATCAACGGCGTGATCATCTCGGCGGTCGCCGCCGATATCCTCGATGCGCCGCCACCGGAAGCGACTGATCTGATCGTGGTCGGCGATCTTTTCTATGATCCCTCGCTTGCCCTGCGTGTATTGGGCTTTTTGCGGCTTTGCCGGGCAAGCGGCATAGAGGTGCTGGTCGGCGATCCCGAGCGAGCCTATTTGCCGGATCGAGAACTCAGGCGAATCTCGACACAGGCGGTTGCGGACTTCGGCGCGACTGCCAGCAGTAGCGCGGTGCAAGCGGGCGTTTTTTCGCTCTCCTGATCGGGAAGAGGCGAGACTATACGAGAAGATCCGGCCGCAGCAGCATGACAGGGCAGTGTGCTCCGGCCGACAGTTCCGGCGCGTGCGGCGGACGGATAATGAGACAGTCGGCTTGCGCGAACACCTTCATCATCGAGGAATCCTGCTTGCCGAACGGTTCGGCTAGCCAGTTTCCGGCCGCGGACTTCGTAAGTTTCGCTCTGATATAGTCCTGCCGGTGATCATTGGCGCGCAGTGTGACGGCAGCCTCCACCGTCGTCTCACGCCGTACCGGCGGCAGGGAGGCGAGCTTGCGAATCAGTGGCTCGAGGAACAGCAGCGAACAGACGAGGCTTGAAACCGGATTGCCGGGCAGGCCGAGCACATGGGTTTCGCCGAAGCTGCCGACCATCAGCGGTTTGCCGGGGCGCATGGCGATGCGCCAGAAATCGAGCTGCATCCCGGCTTCGATCAGTGTGGCCTGCACCAGATCATGATCGCCGACCGACGCGCCGCCGAGCGTGACGATGACATCGGCCTTGGCATCCCGGGCCTTATCGACCGCTGCGGTGATTTTTGCCTTGTCGTCGGGCACGATGCCGAGATCGAGCACATCGGCGCCGGCATTGCGGGCCAGGGCTGCGATACCGAAGGTATTGGAGGCGATGATCTGCGAAGGTCCGGGCGTGGTTCCGGGCGGCAGCAATTCGTCGCCGGTTGCCAGGATGGCAATCAGCGGGCGCTTGAGAACCTCGACATCGGGCCGGTTCATGCCGGCCGCGACCGTCAGCCGGGAGAAATCGAGCACGGTGCCGGCAGGCAGCACCGCTTCGCCTTCGGCGAAATCCTGACCGCGGGGGCGCACATGCTGGCCTAGCCGCACCGGGAACCTGGTTCTGATGCCGCCATCGATCTTCTCCGCATCCTCCTGCAGCAGGACGCTATCGGCGCCCGGTGGAACAGGCGCGCCGGTGAAGATACGCACGGCCTCTCCCTGGCCGACGCTTCCGTCGAAGCCGTGGCCGGCGGACGACGTGCCGATGACCTTCACTTCAGCACCCGGCTCCGGTGCGTCCTCGCGGCGCAGCGCATAGCCATCCATGGCCGAGGCATTGAAGGGCGGCTGGGTCAGGCGCGCGGTGAGATCAACGGCCAGCGCGCGGCCCTCAGCCTCGGAAAGCGGCAACGTCTCGGACGCGGCGACGGGCTTTGCGCGGGTGAGCAGGCGGTCCAAAGCGTCGGCGACCGGCAGAAGGTTCATCTTGCCTCCGGATGACGGAAATCGCCTGATTTGCCGCCGGACTTTTCGAGCAGCCTGATGGCGCCGATCTCCATCGCCTTGTCGGCGGCCTTGGCCATGTCATAGATCGTCAGACAAGCGACCGAGACGGCGGTCAGCGCCTCCATCTCAACACCGGTCTTGCCGGTGAGCTTGGCGGTGGCGGTGACGCGCAGGCCGGGCAGGGCGGCATCTTCCTCGATTTCGACCGTGACCTTGGTCAGCATCAGCGGATGGCAGAGCGGGATGAGATCGGCGGTGCGTTTTGCCGCCATGATGCCGGCCAAGCGCGCCGTGCCGATGACATCGCCCTTCTTGGCGTTGCCTTGGCGAATGAGCGCGAGGGTTTCCGGCGCCATCTTCACATGACCCTCGGCCGTGGCGATGCGTACCGTTTCGGCCTTGTCGGAGACATCGACCATATGCGCCTCGCCGGAGGGATCGATATGGGTGAGGCCGGGCTTCGCGCCGCTCATGTCATTCGGCCGCGATGGCGGCTTCGCCGAAGAGCAGCGCGCGGGTGGCGGCCGCCACGTCGTCCTTGCGCATCAGGCTCTCGCCGACAAGGAAGGTATTGATGTCGACGGCCTGCAGGCGCTGGCAATCGGCATGGGTGAAGATGCCGCTTTCTCCGACGAGAAGCCGATCACCGGGGACCATGGAGGCAAGCGTCTCGCTGACCGTCAGGCTGACTTCGAAGGTCCGCAGGTTGCGGTTGTTGATGCCGATAAGCGGCGAAGAGAGCTTCAGCGCCCGCTCCATTTCCGGCGCGTCGTGAACCTCGACCAGCACGTCCATGCCGAGCGAAAAAGCTTCGTCCTGCAGACGCTCTGCATCGTCATCGCTCAGCGACGCCATGATCAGCAGAATGCAATCGGCACCCCAGGCGCGTGCCTCGTGGACCTGATAGGTCTCGAACATGAAATCCTTGCGCAGGGCAGGCAGCGCGCAGGCGGCTCGGGCCGCCGTCAGGAATTCCGGTGCCCCCTGAAAGCTCGGCGTGTCGGTCAGCACGGAAAGGCAGGCGGCGCCGCCGGCTTCATAGGCTTTTGCCAGCGCCGGCGGATCGAAGTCCGGGCGGATTAGGCCCTTGGATGGGCTTGCCTTCTTGATCTCGGCAATGAGACCGAACTGGCCAGCCTCACGCTTGGCAAGGAGCGCCCGATGAAATCCGCGAGGCGCTGACTGATCGGCCTGCATCGCCTTCAAATCGGCGAGCGACACCGCGGCTTTGGCGGCGGCTATTTCATCGCGCTTATAGAGTTCGATCTTCTTCAGGATATCGGTCATCGGCCAATCCTAATCGATATCGTTGGAAACGGCGATGAGTTTGTCGAGGGCGAGCGCCGTGGCGCCGCTATCAAGCGAATGCGCGGCCAGCGCCATGCCGTCGCGGATCGTCTCGGCTTTGCCCGCGACGACGAGCGAAGCGGCGGCATTGGCGAGCGAGACATCGCGATAGGCATTCTTGGCGCCGCCGAGCACTTCGCGAAGCGCTGCGGCATTGGCGACGCCATCACCGCCCTTGATATCGGCGAGCATGCAGGGGCTGACGCCGAAATCGGCGGGCGATAGCTCGAAAGTACGGATCTTGCCGTCTTCGAGCGCCGCCACCTTGGTGACGCCGGTCGTGGTGATTTCGTCGAGGCCATCGCCATGGACGACCCAGACGCATTCGGAACCGAGATCGCGCATGACTTCCGCAAGCGGCACCAGCCATTGCGGCGAGAAGACGCCAAGCAGCTGGCGGCGGACGCCGGCTGGGTTGGAAAGCGGCCCGAGCAGGTTGAAGATGGTGCGCGTGCCAAGTTCGACGCGCGAGGGGCCGACGTGGCGCATGGCGGAATGATGCAGCTGGGCGAACATGAAGCCGACCCCCGCATCCGCGATGCAGCGCGTGATGATCTCGGGACCGACATCGATATTGACGCCGAGAGCTGCCAGATTGTCTGCTGCGCCCGATTTCGAGCTCAGTGCCCGGTTGCCGTGCTTGGCGACGGGCACACCGGCACCGGCGACGATCAGTGCAGCCAGCGTCGAGATATTATAGGTGCCGCTGGCATCGCCGCCGGTGCCGACGATGTCGATGGCATCGGCCGGCGCTTCGACGGTCAGCATTTTCGACCGCATGGTGTTGACGGCGCCGACGATCTCGTCGACGGTTTCGCCACGCACGCGCAGCGCCATCAGGAAGGCGCCGATCTGCGAGGGCGTCGCCTGGCCCGACATGAGGATCTCGAAGGCGGCACGGGCCTCGTCACGCGTCAGCGGCTCGCGGCTTGCGGCCTTGGCCAGGAACGGCTTCAGATCGGTCATAAAACCTCCTAGCGGACCGCCGCCTGTTCGGCGAGCGTCTGGTTGATCGAAGCCCCATACTGTGTCTGCAGCAGGTTGACCATCTGGTCGAGAATATCATCGCCGGCGGCATTGGCCATGGCGGTGAGCTGGGCGTCGCGGTTGTTCAGCACGTCGCCGGTCGGCTGGCTGTTGACCTCGGTGACCTTCATCAGGATCTGCGTCGAGGGATCGGCGCCGACCGCGGTCGCAACCGTATCGACAGGGCCGGAGAAAGCGGCCTTGACAGCGGCGCGTCCGAGAACCGGATCATCGGTGGAGCGGGTGATACCGCTCTTGCTTTCGACGGCAATGCCGAGCGGCGCTGCAATGTCCGCAAGGGCGGTGCCCTTTTGCGCCTGGGCCTTCAATTCAGCGGCCTTCTTGGCGAGTTCGGCCTTCTGCTGCTCTGCTGTCCAGTCCTCGACGGCTTTCTCGCGCACCTCGGCAATCGGGCGGTCCCGGTCCGGCGTGATTTCGCGGACGTTGAACCAGACATAGCCGTCATTGCCGATCGGAAGTGGCGAGGCATCGACGCCGACGTCGGTCTTGAAGGCTTCGCCGAGCAGCTGCTGCTTGGCAGGAAGATCCTTGACCTCTTTGCCGTCCTTGTCGGCACCGGTCGCATCGACGGCGTCGACGGTCACCGCCTTGAGCTTCAGCTGACCGGCGATATCCTCGAGCGTCGCGCCGCCGGCGCGCATATCCTCGATACGGTCATGAACATTGATCACTTCCTGAGAAGCGTTGGAAAGCGCCAGCTGCTTGCGG
This sequence comes from Rhizobium sp. L9, assembly GCF_002531885.1. Lineage (NCBI taxonomy): Bacteria > Pseudomonadati > Pseudomonadota > Alphaproteobacteria > Hyphomicrobiales > Rhizobiaceae > Rhizobium > Rhizobium sp. L9. The sequence continues at coordinate 222,435 of NZ_NWSZ01000012.1, forward strand.
ATGTCTTCCTTCACCTCGTCGAAGTTCTTGACCGTTTCCGGCTTGATGTTGGTGATGCGCAGGATGACCGGGCCGAACGAGCCGTCGACGACAGGCGTCGTGCCGCCATCCTTCGACACCGCAAAAGCGGCATCGGCGACGGCCTGGTCGGGAACCTTGTCCTTGGTGAACTCGCCGAGCAGCACGTCGCTTGCCGTCTTGCCCTGGTCGGTGACCAGCTGGTCGAAGCTGGTGCCGCCCTTCAGCGCCGTTTCGGCGGCGGTGGCGAGATCCTTGCTGGTGAAGGTCAGCTGTTCGATCGTCCGGCTTTCCGGCGTGCGATAACTGTCCTTACCCTTCTCGAAAGCTTCGCGGATTTGGTCGTCGGTAACGGTCGCGGCATCGGCGATATCGGCCGGCTGCAGCTTGAGATAGATGAGCTTGCGGTATTCCGGTGCGCGGTAGCGTTGCTTGACGCCTTCGAACCAGCTCGCCAGCACGTCGTCGGCGGGCGCCTTGATCGGCTCGATATTGGCGTTGGTCAGCAAAAGGTAGTCTATGCTGCGGCTTTCATCGCCATAAAGCTTCAGTGCGTCGATCAGCGTCTTCGGCGCGGTAAAGCCGTTGGAAACGGCATCGACGATCTGGCTGCGGACGGCGACCTTGCTGCGCTCCCTGATGTAATCGTCCTGGCGAATGCCGGCATTGCGCAGGCGCGAAACGAACAGCTCGCGATCGAACTGGCCGTTGACAGCCTTGAAGGCCGGATCGTCGGCAATCAGCTGGGCGAGACGATCCTCGGACAGGCCGAGGTTCATATCTTCGGCGAGCTGGTCGAGCGAGGCGCCGGCAACGAGCTGTGACAGCACCTGCTGCTCAATTCCGAAGGCGCGGGCCTGCTCGGGCGTGAGGCGCATGCCGAACTGCTGGCCGATGCTTGCCACCTGACGCTGATAGGCAAGGTGGAACTCGTTCACCCCCACCTTCTGATCGCCGACGGTCACGACCGTGGTGCTGCTGCCGCCAGATATCAGCTCGCGCGATATGCCCCAGATGCCGAAGGAGGCCACCAGGAGAAGCAGGAGCAGCTTGGCAACCCAGGTCTGAGCAGCTCTTCTCAGAAGATGGAACATGGAAACGCAAACCTCGCAGTATTTATTGACCCGCGCACGGGCAGACATTCGACGTTCCTTAAAACAAAGCCGACAGGAAATGAAGGGTTGTCACGCGAAAAGCTGCGCATGGCCGCAAGCGCGACGCAAGGCGTTGATGGCGAACAAAAGATCGTCTGCCGGCGGAACCTTTCAGGCCGCCATTTCGTTGAAGCGGCATCCCATGAAACAGGAGCAGACCATGGCAGAATTGAAAACCGCTTCCGCCGAATCCACCGCTGCGCGCGTCAAGGCGGATATCGCAGCAGACGATCTGTCGGCACAGGTTACGGCACTCCGTGAAGATCTCTCCAGATTGACGGACAGTGTGCGGGCGCTGGGGCAGGGGGCAAAGTCGGTGGTTACGGACGAAGCTTCGCTGATGACGGAACGGCTGCGCGACAAGGTTCGCGAAGAACCGATCATGGCGCTCGCGGTAACGGCAGGCGTAGCCTATCTTTTCGGCCTGCTGAGCCGCCGCTGAACACTGAATTCCGGACAGAAAAAGCCGGACGCATGGAGCGCCCGGCTTTTAGTCATGTCTGCCAGTAATGCAAGTCAGCGGCGGATGGCGCGGCCGATGAAGATCAGAATGCAGGCACCGATGAAGCCGGTGATCAGGTAACCAAGCCACCCCGCCAACGGCTGGATGTGCAACAGACCCAAGATCCAGTTGGCGACAATCGCGCCGACGATGCCGAGCAATATATTCATGAGCACGCCCATATTGCTGCTCATGACCTTTTCTGCCAGCCATCCGGCAATGCCGCCGATGATGATGGCCGCAATCCAACCCACGCCTGCGTTTTCCATAGTGATCCCTCCTGGTGAAACAACTCGCAAGAATGCATGAAACAAAGGAAAGTTCCACTCCTGGAGGAACTTAGGGATGCAGCACGGTGACCGGGGTTTCCAGCAGGTACGCGACGAGTTGGAACATTAGGCCGCTTAGCGCAAGAATTGCGAAGCCGAAAGGCATGATCAGGCTTTTGCTAAACATTCTCTCCTCTCCCGTTTTGAGTAAAGCATAAGCCGAAGCGCGTGCTACGCAAGGTTATTAATAACAATTGGTTAAGTGAGATATTTAAGTAAAATGATAAATTCCAAGCGTGATCCCGCAGTTGTTCGCGGATATCATTCTGAAAGACACGGATAAATGGTATGTGCCTTCGATTGCCGTCCGGCAATTCTACGTTTCGGAGAGTTTTGGCTGAAGTAATCCGTTTCTCGACGGAACAGGGAGCCGTCGGATGCATCAATTCGGCGCAGGTGCTGAGTTATGTCCGGCCGCCGGCGGATTGATTTTGGCTCGGACTGCGTCATTTTTCCGGGGGTTCGTTCAATCAGGGAAAACCTCGATGCCAAAAGCTGCAATCGCTATCGCCTGCTGCCTCTGCCTGCTTACGCTCGCCGGCTGCGGCAATACCGCATACGGGCTGAAGAAGGATGGACAGGAGGCGAGCCACGCAATGGATAATGCGACCCATCGGGTGCTTTCGGCCGGCGCCAAGAAGTAATGGCGGCTGCCGGCGACACGCAGCCTCTTGCATGAAAAAAGCCCGCCTGGGGTGAGGCGGGCTTAGCATAACAGAGAGAATGGACGGACCAAAACCGTCCCGACTGATACAGCATTTCCTTAAGGGGCCGCCGTACGTCATTCGACGTAGCCGCGACCGTTCCGGCAGCGCGTCAGGATCGGGTCAGAAGTTGCCCCAATTCTGAGCGCGGGCACGGGCGCGAATAATCCGGTATTCGCGACCGCCATAGAGCGAACCGATGGTCAGCAGAAGCGTCAGAACGTCCCAGATGATATGCATGTTATCCTCTCAGGTTGGACGGCTCTGCCGTCGATCGGTGAAGGTACAATAGCAATCTTTCGAACCTGCTTATATGACAAGAAATCGGGATGAGCAGGGAAAGGAGCAGGGCGCTTGCGGCGTCTGATAAGACGCGCGGCGCTGTAGGAGCAGCAACGTGAACAAATCAGCCGGCGCCAGCCCATGACGATTTTCTCCGTCCGCCACATCACGTCCTATCGTTACCGCCGGGAGGTCGATTTCGGCGAGCATCGCCTGATGTTCCGGCCGCGCGACAGTTTCGACCAGCGGCTGATCGAGGCGTCGCTGACCACCTATCCGGAGCAAAGTCATGTGCGCTGGATCCACGATGTTTTCGGCAATTGCGTGGCGCTCGTCGATTTTTCCCGGCCGTCGGTGGAGCTTCGTTTCGAAACCTGGATCACACTCGATCATACGCCGCAGCTCGCCCCGGACATTCGGATCGACGAGGCGGCGCTGACCTATCCTTTCTCCTACGACAAGGACGAAATCGCCGATCTCGCGCCGGCGATGCAGCGCCATTATCCTGATTCGGGCGATGAGGTCGGCCGCTGGGCGCGCCAGTTCGTGCGCCTGGGGCACCCGACGGAGACCGGGCACCTGCTGATGACGCTGTGTTATGCCATTCGCGAAAGCTTTGTCTATGCACGCCGCCAGGAACATGGAACGCAAACGCCGCTGCAGACCTTGCACCTTCGCTCCGGCACCTGCCGGGATTTCGCGCTTCTGATGATGGAGGCGGCACGCTCGCTAGGCCTCGCGGCGCGGTTCGTCACCGGCTATGTCTACGTCCCCGACCGGGACGGCTCCACCGTGCTGGGCGGCGGTTCCACCCATGCATGGTGCCAGGTCTATCTTCCCGGGGCCGGCTGGGCCGAGTTCGATCCAACCAACGGCATCGTCGGCAACCGCGACCTTATTCGCGTGGCCGTTGCCCGCGACCCGCGCCAGGCTGTTCCTTTGAGCGGCAGTTACGACGGGCAGGGCTCGGATTTCGAGAACATGACGGTGCAGGTCAACGTGACCACGCGACAGCCGTGGGTTGCCGAGGGGTAATGATGCAGTGGCGGGGTAATGGTGAATTGCCTGGGCCAAGGTGCTTTGCCTGGGAAGGTGCGAGGCATATCGCGGGAACCGGGCGGCGCGATCGACGTTCCATACTCACCTCCGCCCATGCCGGGAGGGACGAGGAAGCCACAATGAAGATACGCGCCGGGTTTCATCTGGGCTATAAATGCATACAGCCGACGCCGATGCTGCTGGTCCTCAACATTCATCCCTCCCGTCGCGCCGATCTTCTAAGCGAGCAGGTCCTGACATTCGACCGGCCGATCGAGGCGTGGGAATATACCGACAGCTTCGGCAATGCCTGCAGCCGGATTGTCGCTCCGCCGGGGCTGACGACGATCTCCACCGAGTTCGAGATCTATGACACGGGGCAAGCCGACATCGTTCCCGTACAGGCAGTGCAGCACGCAATCAAGGATCTGCCCGACGAGGTGCTCGTCTTCCTGCTCGGCAGCCGTTACTGCGACACAGACAGGCTTTCGGATTTCGCCTGGGCGACCTTTTCAGCAACGCCGCTCGGCTGGGCGCGAGTGCAGGCGATCTGCGATTTCGTGCATAACCACATCACCTTCGATTATCAGAAGGCCGACGTTCTCAGAACCGCGCATGGCGGCTTCACCGATAAGAGCGGCGTCTGCCGCGACTTCGCCCATCTCGCCATTGCGCTCTGTCGATGCATGAATATTCCTGCCAGATACTGCACCGGTTATCTCGGTGATATCGGCGTTCCTGCCGATCCGAATCCAATGGATTTCAGTGCCTGGTTCGAGGTCTTTCTCGGCGGCCACTGGCATACGGTCGATGCCCGCCACAACACCCCGCGTATCGGCAGAATTCTGATGGCGACAGGCCGGGATGCCACCGACGTCGCGATGTCGACGGCTTTCGGCCCGGCGATGCTTTCCCGCTTCGAAGTGATCACCGAGGAAGTGCCGTAAGTTGCAGCCATGGACTCACGGGCCGCCGCAGGTAGATCCTACGCCTTCTTCAGGAACTCGGTTTTCAGCACGAGGCCTTTGACCTGCTTAGTGTTGCACTCGATTTCGCCGGGACTGTCGGTCAGACGAATGCCTTTGACCAAGGTTCCACGCTTCAGCGTCTCCGAAGTCCCCTTGACCTTGAGGTCTTTGATCAACGTCACGGAATCGCCGTCTTGAAGCTGGGTTCCGTTGCTGTCCTTTACGATAATGTCTTCGGCCATGATGTCCTCGCTTGATGATGCGAGGGGGAAATCACGACGACAACGGAGAGTCAATCACCGGCCCCGTCCGATTCTGATTGTCCTGCCCCCGATCCGCGGCTGACCTACCGCGGCGGAAGAGTGGTTGCCGGGTTGCAGAAGGAAGCTGGCGGCGGGCCTGTGAATCGGAACGCCGTCGAGTGAGACTGAGACCAAGGTCCGACCCGACCCGGACTTCATGCCGATACCCAACCCTCGGTCGCCGCAATAGGTTTTCGCGGTGGCATGAGTTTGGGGAGTTTTAGCGGTGACCAAGATTTTCGTTGTGGGGATGATACTGACGCCGGTTGTTTTCTGGGGTTCCATCGGTGCGCTGATCTACTCAATGTTGTCGTGAGCCGATGTTGCACTGTCAGTTCACGGCCAGAACTCGTACATTGTACGAGTCAACTGGCGGCGGTGATCGTCCCCCGCGGCGCCCGGTTGGCCTACATCTCCGGACAGGGTGGCCAGGATAGCTCGGGAGCCTTGTCGCCGGACTTCGCCGTCCAGGTGAAGCAGACCTACGCAAATCTGCGCAGCGCCCTCGATGGCCTCGGCGCAAGGCCGGATCAGGTCGCCAAGCTCACGGTCTTCGTGGTCGAACACGATATGTCCAAGCTCGAGGTGCTGACGAGGAACGTCAAAGACATGTTCGGCGACGCACTCCCGGCCCAGACCCTTGTCCCTGTTCCCAAACTTGCAATCGATCCGATGCTGTTCGAAGTCGAAGCGGTCGTCATGCTTGAATAGTGGCTGCGACTGATCCGCCGGGCAGTTCTAATGGAGAAAATTGCAAATGGCGGAAGAGGTGGGATTCGAACCCACGGTACGGTTTCCCGCACGCCGGTTTTCAAGACCGGTTCCTTAAACCACTCGGACACTCTTCCAAGTTTTTGGGAAGCCTGAAGAAAGTCCGTTTCGGTCTTTCCGGTGGATCGGTGGTTTCTGCCGATTTGCTGCCCATTCACTCACAGGCCGGCTTTTTAGCAGCTTTGATGGCAGCGTCAACTTGTTCTGCAGAGAAGCGGCGTTGACAGCCGCTTCTCTCTGCCGCCGTCAGACCAGGACGGTGAAGTTGTCGAATGCGAGCTGCGGAAAGCCCGTGGGCTCGACATCGGGCTGAATATCGAAGCGGACAAAATCGACCGCTCCCAAGGCTGCCAACGAAATGTGCTGGCCATCGGCAATGGTGTCTCCGTAGACCGTCAGCGACATCTCACTCACCTTGTTGCCGCCGATATAACCCTCGAAGGTTACGAGGGCATCGACACCTTCATAGGCGGGGTCGAAATTGGTTGCGACATCGACGCCCTCGATGGTGAAGAGCTTGCCATCAACCCGTTCGAAAAACGGATTATAGGGATTGGTGACGACGTACTCGTTGCCGCCGGATTCGGCGACCGCCCAAAGGTTGCCATCGAGTTTGTCGCCAAATTTGAATCCTGCATAGCCGGAGGCGATGTCAGGCAGCCCGGGATATTCGGTGGGAGCATTCTCGAAATCGATAGAATAATGTCCTTGCGGAGGAGTGTGGACGCCGATGTTGAGACTGGCGACGTCGGTGCCGCCCTTTCCATCGGAGATCTTAAATGAAAAATTCTCGCCGAAGATCCCGCCGGGCTCAAGCGCGCTCGGGTCATTGACCGTGTAACTATAGCTGCCGTTGCTCCAAATCATCAGCGTCCCGTGCTCACCCTCGATGGTAAGATATCCCGGCTCGCCCGCCTTGTTGGGAATTCTCATTCCGTTGACGAACTGAACTTGAAGCAGATCGCCGTCGGAGTCCGAGGCGTTGTCGAGAAGGTTTCCTTCGATGGCCTCCGCTGGTGCGTAGTCGTGGACCTTCACGTCAGGCACTATTGGTTTGTGATTTGCCATGGCTCGTCTCCTAAAGATGAGCGTGGAAAAGGACGCCGGGCTGCGACGCGAACGCCGCAAATAAACTTTCTACTCCACTTTGAGTCAAGCAACAAACTACACGCGGTAAGGGAGTGGCGCCAGATGCTAGCGTCGTGGGGACACGTATATCGGAGAGGAACAGCTGGTATGCTACCTTGGGAGGAAGGTTCCGGTTGTAACCAACGTCGGAAGAGCAGCTACTGCGCGTGCCGGTGTCTCAATCCGGTACCGCTCGGACTTTGAAAGCAGGCCGACGTTTACCATGTGGCCCGCATCGGCACACCGATTTTGGCTCTGATTGCAACAACGGGAGAGCTTCCCGTTAGCAATTTATAAACCATATTTATTAGAATTATCGCTATCGCAGCGAAATCGTTCGCAAATTTGCCACGAACCCAGCAAGATTAAAGTCTCGTTAGGCGGGCGGGGATAAGGCGTTGTTGACCCAGGATGGGGCAGAGTTCCTTAACCATAACGATCTTTGAGCGGCGTGGGGCACATGAAACTGGAATACGGGGCGTCTATCGCAACGACAGCACGGTGGCTAGCGATATCGGCGATGTGTGCGACGGTTGCGGCGTGCGGCACGACACAGGCCGTGCCGAAGAAAAGAGCCCACGGCAAGGAATATTTTTCCGAATCCGAATATGGCGTAAAGGCCAGCCCCCGGGTCGCCACCGGCAACAATATCCCGAAGGGCGGCGGCCGCTACATGGTCGGCAACCCCTATGAGGTGAAGGGCAAGTGGTACTATCCGAAAGAAGACTTCGCCTATAACAAGGTCGGCGTCGCCTCATGGTACGGCTCCGCCTTTCACGGACGGCTGACGGCGAATGGCGAAGTTTACGACCAGATGCACCTATCTGCCGCGCATCCGACGTTCCCGCTGCCGAGCTATGCCCGCGTCACCAATCTCGAGAACGGCTCCTCCATCGTCGTGCGCGTCAACGATCGCGGCCCCTATCACGAAGGCCGCATCATCGACCTTTCCAACAAGACGGCCGACATGCTGGATCTGCAGCACAGCGGGACCGGCAAGGTGCGCGTGCAATATGTCGGCCGCGCCCGCATGGACGGCCATGACATGCCCTATCTGATGGCCTCCTACGTGCCGAAGGGCAGCCGCATTCCCGGCATCAATCCGGAAGGGCAGATCGCAACCGGCGTGATGGTCGCCTCCAACAGCCGCAAGATCACCCGCGATCAGTTGCAGAGCGCCGAAGACTACGAGACGCCGGCGAATGTGCCGGTGCCGATGTCGGCGACCTCCTATGCCGGCTCGACGCCGGACGCGCGCTACAATGCGGCGCCCGGCCTTGCGCCGGCCGCCCATGTTCTGGTGGCGCCGTCGGCTTCTTCCTCCAATGCCTCGCCGGGCTTCGATCAGATGGTGGTGCTGCCGGAGTTCGGTCCCATGCCTTATGAGCGGCCCTATGGCGGTTCGCAGGGCTCCCTCGCGCTCGGCTATCAGAACGAAGCGGTGAAGACAGTAACGGTCGATCTCGCCTTCGACGCGGTGATGGTGCGCAATGACGGGCTGACGCAGGCTTCCATCCTTGCCTCGGCCAGGCGCCAGCAGGCAAAATCGGCAGCGCGTTGAGCATGGCGATTGCATCGAATTTCGCCGCGCTCTAACCTTCTCAAAACGCCGTTGACCGATGGGAATTGCGATGCTGAGGCCTGTGCTTCGTCTGCTTGCATGCCTGATGCCGCTCGCCGCCAGCGCACATGCCGCCGACGGGGGTGCAGCCGGTTTTGCCACCAAGGCGGCGCAGGCCTATATGATCGAGGCCTCCACCGGCACCGTGCTTCTCGCCAAGAATGAGGATCAGAGCTTTTCGCCGGCGTCGCTCGCCAAGCTCATGACGATGGATCTGGTGTTCGATGCGGTGACCAAGGGCGAGATCACGCTCGACACCGAATATCCCGTTTCCGAATATGCCTGGCGCACCGGCGGCGCGCCGTCGAGGACGGCAACGATGTTTGCGGCCCTCAAATCACGCGTGCGCGTCGAGGATCTCATCAAGGGCGTCGCGATCCAGGGCGCCAATGACAGCTGCATCATCCTCGCCGAGGGGATGGCCGGAAGCGAGGAGCAATTCGCTCAGTCGATGACCCGCCGCGCCCGCGAACTCGGCATGGAGAAAGCGGTATTCGGCAATTCCACCGGCCTTCCGGACGGCAAGAGCAAAGTGACGGCGCGCGAGATGGTGACGCTTGCCGCTGCCCTTCAGCAATCCTATCCCAATCTCTATCCTTATTTCGCGCAGCTGGATTTCGAATGGAACAAGATCTTCCAGCGCAACCGCAATCCGCTGCTCGGGCTCGATCTCGGCGCCGACGGGCTTGCGACCGGCTTTGCCGAGGGAGAAGGTTATTCGATCGTCGCGTCGGTCCAGCGCGACGGCCGGCGGCTGTTTTTGGCGCTTGCCGGCATCGCGTCCGACAAGGAGCGGACGGAGGAGGCCAAGCGCGTGCTCGAATGGGGGCTGACTGCCTTCGAGAGCCGTCAGATCTTCACTGAGCATGAAGTGATCGGCGCAGCCAGCGTCTATGGCGGCTCGGCGCGCACCGTCGATCTCGTCGCCAAGGCGCCGGTCAGCGTCTATATTCCGATCAGCAACCCCGATCGGCTTTCGGCGCGCATCGTCTATCACTGGCCGCTGACGGCGCCGGTGAAGCCGGATTATCAGGCCGGCACGCTCAGGATTTTCGCAGGCAGTCGGCTGCTCAGGGAAGTGCCGCTCTATACCGCGCAGGCGGTCGGGGAGGGCTCACTCAGCAGCCGGGCGGTCGACGCAGTGCTGGAACTCGGCGAATCGCTGTTCTTCTCCTGGCTCTGGGACAAGTCCGCCCCCGGCTGAACGCCGGGATGAGGCTCTCGCGCACAGCTCTTCTTTTCCCGCGTGCCGTTGCCGCACAGTCATGCTCCAGACTTGAATGCCTGACCTTCTGCTACAATTTGCGGGGAAGGTGATTATGTCGCCGCCGCGAAAGGTTTTCCTTCCCGATGTCTTCGGATAGATAGAAGAGGCGGGGCGCGCGGGCGTGCGGCGTCCGGAATGCGGGAAGTTGTCATTGTCATCCGGTACGGGACTGTTCGTTACGTTTGAAGGCGGGGAAGGCGCGGGGAAATCCACGCAGATCCGCCGCCTCGCCGAAGCGTTGAAAGGCGAAGGGCATGACGTGTTGGTGACGCGGGAACCGGGGGGGTCGCCGGGCGCGGAAGCCGTGCGCCACGTGCTTCTTTCGGGCGCGGCCGAGGCCTTCGGCACGCGGATGGAGGCCATCCTCTTTGCGGCAGCGCGCAACGATCATGTCGAAGAGGTGATCCGGCCGGCCCTGACATCAGGCAAGATCGTGCTCTGCGACCGTTTCATGGATTCTTCGCGTGTCTACCAGGGCATCACCGGCAATCTCGACCCTGATTTCATTGAGATGCTGCAGCGGGTCGCCATCAACGGCGTCATGCCGGATTGCACCTTGATATTGGATATTCCCGCAAAGGTCGGCCTGGAGCGGGCGCAGAAGCGCAGCGCCTCGGACGGTCCCGATCGCTTTGAAAAGGAGCGGCTCGAAACGCACGAAAAACGGCGCGAAGCCTTTCTCGATATCGCCGCGCGCGAGCCGGAACGCTGCCACGTGGTTGACGCCATGCAGACGGAAGAGGCGATCGCCGCCGAAATCCTGGCGATCGTCAAGCGGCTGATGTCGCCCGCAGACCGCGCTCGGATGCCGGAAGCCGCCCATTATGAGTGAAGTCCATTATGAGTGACGATCGGCCGGGACTGCTGGACGGCGCCATCTGGCCCGCCGAAAATACCAGGCTGTTTGGCCATGAGGAGGCGGAATCCTTTCTTGCCCAGTCCTACCGATCCGGCAAGGGTCATCACGCCATCCTGATCGAAGGGCCGGAGGGCATCGGCAAGGCGACGCTCGCCTTCCGCTTCGCCAACCACGTCCTCTCGCATCCCGATCCCGATGCTGCGCCGGAGAAGATCGGCGATCCAGATCCCGCCTCGGCCGTCAGCCGCCAGATCGCCTCCGGCGCCTCGCACAATCTCCTGCATCTCGCCCGGCCGGTGGACGAAAAGACCGGCAGGGTGAAATCGGCAATCACCGTCGACGAGGTGCGCCGCGCCGGCAAGTTCTTCTCGCAGACCTCGGGCACCGGCAACTGGCGAATCGTCATCATCGACCCGGCCGATGACATGAACCGCAATGCGGCCAACGCCATTCTGAAGATCCTCGAGGAGCCGCCGAAACGGGCGCTGTTCCTGGTGCTTTCGCACGCGCCGGGCCGGCTGCTACCGACGATCCGCTCACGCTGCCAGCCGCTGAAACTGGCGCCGCTTCCCGACGAAGCACTCGTTGCGGCCCTTGCCCATCTTGGCATAGCAGGCGAGGGCAGCTTGCTTTCGGCGGCCAAGGGCAGCGTCGGCGAAGCCTTGAAACTGTTGAACTATGGCGGCAGCGAAATCATCGCTGGTTATGACGAAGTGCTTTCCGCCGAGGGGCCAACCGCCCGCAAGGCGATGCACCGGCTGGCAGAGGCGCTCTCGGGCAAGGAAAGCGATACGATTTTCGATTTCTTCGTCAGCCACGTCGGCGACGACATCATGAGCCGCGCTCGCGCGGCGGCAGGCGAGGGGCAGATCGCCGCGGCCGAACGGCTGGCGCGGCTCTATTCGGAGGTTACCGAGCGGCTTACCGTTTCCGACGCATATAATCTCGACCGCAAGCAGACGATCATCAGTATTCTCTCCGATATCAAGCAGCCCAGACTCTAGCCAAGGTTTAGGCGGATCAGCCGGCCAGCAGCTTCCACGCAACGAGCGCAAGCGTGATGGCCAGGAGAATGCGAATGATACGTTCGTGCAGCTTCGGCGCCAGAAGGCTTCCCAGAATAATACCGGGAATCGAGCCGACGAGCAGGGCAAAGAGCATCGCCCAATCGATCTCGCCGATCAGCCAATAGCCGGTGCCGCCGATCAGGGTCAGGGGTACGGCGTGGACGATGTCGGAGCCGACGATTTCGCGGACATCGAGCCTCGGATAGAGCACGAGCAGGATCGTCACGCCAAGCGCACCGGCGCCAACCGAGGTCAAGGTGACAAGCACGCCGAGACAGAATCCGAGAATGACGGTGAGGGCAAGAATGGTCGTCGGCCGCGGCAGGGTGCGTTCGCCGATGGCGCGACGCGCAAATTCGAGGATCGGGCCACGAAAAATCAGCATGAACGCGGTCATGACGAGAAGCCAGCCGAGGGCTGATGTAATGGTGTTTGTCACGCCGATGCTCTTGCGATCGACACCTGCCAGCAGCCAGAGCATCAGCAAGGCGGCCGGGACGCTGCCGGCGGCGAGGCTGCCGATGATCTTCCAGTTGACGCGCCCATGCACGCCGTGAACAGCGGTGCCCGCTGTCTTGGTGATCGCAGCATAGAGAAGATCGGTGCCGACGGCAGTTGCCGGATGGACGCCGAAGAGCAGCACCAGCAGGGGTGTCATCAGCGAACCGCCGCCTACGCCGGTAATGCCGACAAGGGCGCCGACAAACAGTCCCGAAATCGAATAGAGAGGCTCGAATGTCAAGCAAGCGCCTCCAACGGCGCCCGGTGACGGGGATTGTGGTGGGTGAAAACTGGCACGTCGTTGGGTCCCGCCTCTCTTTCTGACGACCGGTAAATTGCGTGCGAGACGGAGTCAAGCTCACGACCCCGTGTCCTGGAATTCATGGGCGGCAGCGAAACTTGATGTTTCGCTCGACGGTGACATGCGCTAAGAGCGGCTGACCATTGATAAATAAGCCGGACCTTGGCCGCCATGACAGACAAGACATCCTTCTATATCACCACCGCGATTTCCTATCCCAACGGCAAGCCGCATATCGGCCATGCCTATGAGCTGATCGCGACGGATGCGATGGCTCGCTATCAGCGCCTGGATGGCAAAGACGTCTTCTTTCTGACGGGCACCGACGAACACGGCCAGAAGATGCAGCAGACGGCGCGCGCCGAAGGGATCCCGCCGCAGGCGCTCGCCGACCGCAACTCCGGCGAGTTCCAGGCGATGGCCAAGCTGCTCAATGCTTCGAACGATGACTTCATCCGCACCACGCAGGAGCGTCATCACGAGACATCCAGGAATATCTGGACGCTGATGGCCGACAATGGCGACATCTACAAGGACAGCTATGCCGGCTGGTACTCGGTGCGCGACGAGGCCTATTACCAGGAAAACGAGACGGAGCTGCGCGCCGACGGCGTGCGTTACGGCCCGCAGGGCACGCCCGTCGAGTGGGTGGAAGAGGCAAGCTATTTCTTCAAGCTCTCCGAATACCAGGAGAAGCTGCTGGCCCACTACGAGGCGAACCCGGATTTCATCGGCCCGGCCGAGCGCCGCAACGAGGTGATCTCCTTCGTAAAATCCGGCCTCAAGGATCTGTCGGTCTCGCGCACGACCTTCGACTGGGGTATCAAAGTGCCGAACGACCCTTCCCATGTCATGTATGTCTGGGTCGACGCGCTGACCAACTACATCACGGCGACGGGCTATATCGAGGACAAGAATGGCCCGAGGGCGAAGTACTGGCCGGCGGATGTGCACATCATCGGCAAGGACATCATTCGCTTCCACGCCGTCTATTGGCCGGCTTTCCTGATGTCTGCGAAGCTGCCGCTGCCGAAGCGCGTTTTCGCCCACGGCTTTCTGCTCAACAAGGGCGAGAAGATGTCGAAGTCGCTCGGCAACGTCGTCGATCCGGTCAATCTGGTGAATCATTTCGGGCTCGACCAGGTGCGCTACTTCTTCCTGCGCGAAGTCTCCTTCGGTCAGGACGGCAGCTATAGCGAAGAGGCGATCGGCACGCGCATCAATTCCGACCTCGCCAACGGCATCGGCAATCTCGCCAGCCGGTCGCTGTCGATGATAGTCAAGAATTGCGACGGCAAGATCCCGGAATGCGGGCCGCTGACCGACGAGGACAAGGCGATGCTTGCCCAGACCGATGCGCTGCATGCATCGACGCGCGAGGACATGAGCAAGCAGCTCATTCATCGCGCGCTCGCCTCGATCATTGCAGTCGTTTCGGAGGCCGATCGCTATTTTGCCGGCCAGGCGCCCTGGGCGCTGAAGAAGACGGATCCGGCGCGGATGGGCACGGTCCTTTATGTCACGGCCGAGGTGGTGCGCCAGATCGCCATCCTGCTACAGCCCTTCATGCCGGAATCATCGGGCAAGCTGCTCGATCTTGTCGCCGCGCCTGCCGACAAGCGCGATTTTGCCGCGCTTGGCGAAGTTGGCCGCCTCGTTGCCGGGACGGTGCTCGAAGCGCCGACACCGGTCTTCCCGCGCTATGTGGCTCCGGAGGCCTGAGGCCGTGCTGATCGATACCCATTGCCATCTCGATTTTGCCGACTTCGAGGCGGAGCGCGACGAGATCGTCACGCGCGCCCACCAAGCCGGCGTCAAGCAGATGGTGACGATCTCGACGCGCGTGCGCAAGCTCGACGGGCTGCTCGCCATCACGGAGAAATATCCGTCGGTGTTCTGCTCCGTCGGCACCCATCCGAACAATGCCGGCGACGAGCTGGACATCCAGACCGAAGAGCTGGTGCGCCTGGCGAAGGCGCATGAGAAAGTGGTGGCGATCGGCGAGGCGGGCCTCGATTATTTCTACGACACGCAGACACCAGAGGATCAGCAGACCGGATTTCGGCGCCATATTGCCGCCGCTCGGGAAACGCAGCTTCCGCTCGTCATCCACAGCCGCAGCGCCGATGCCGATATGGCTGATATCCTGACCGAGGAAACGGGGAAGGGAGCCTTCCCCTTTATCCTGCATTGCTTCTCGGCAGGGCCGGATCTGGCGCGGACCGGTGTCGAACTCGGCGGCTACATCTCTTTTTCCGGCATTCTGACCTTCCCGAAATCGGAAGAGCTGCGTGAGATCGCCAAGACGATCCCGCATGAACGGCTGTTGGTGGAAACGGACGCGCCCTATCTCGCTCCGAAGCGCTGGCGCGGCAAGCGCAATGAGCCGTCCTATGTCGTCAATACGGCCGAAGTGCTCGCCGAGACGATTGGCCTTTCCTATGCGGACGTCGCCCGGATCACGACGGAGAACGCGTTTCGCCTGTTCTCGAAAATGCCAAGGATTTAGCAGGTGCTCTATCGGCGGCGCTTCACCATTCTCGGCTGTTCGTCGTCACCGGGCGTGCCGCGTATCACCGGCGACTGGGGCGCCTGCAATCCCGACAACCCAAGGAACCGGCGCACGCGCGCCTCGTTCATGGTGCAGCAGTTCGCTCCTGATGGCGGTGTGACGACCGTCGTCATCGACACCGGACCCGATTTTCGTGAGCAGATGATCCGGGCAGGGGCCGACCATGTCGATGCGGTGCTCTACAGCCATCCGCATGCTGATCATATTCACGGCATCGACGATCTGCGCGGCTATTTTCACAATACGCGCCGGCGAGTGCCGATCTACGCTGACCAATTTACGATGGACAGGCTGCGTGAAGCCTTTGGCTATTGCCTGGAGACGCCGCCGGGCAGCAATTATCCGCCGATCGTGCTGCCTGTCGTCATCGAAAATCTTGACGAACCCGTCGAAATCCGCGGCCCCGGCGGCAAGATCGATTTTTTTCCGCATATCCAGCAGCATGGCGATATCAATTCGCTCGGCTTCCGCATCGGTGATGTAGCTTATTGCAGCGATATCAGCGATTTCCCGCCGCAGACCGTCGAAAAGCTGAAAAATCTCGACGTGCTGATCATCGACGCCCTGCAATACACCTATCATCCGAGCCATCTGTCGCTGGAACAGTCGCTCGACTGGATCGGCCGGCTGAAGCCGAAAAGGGCGATACTCACCCACATGCATACGCCGCTGGATTATGACGCAGTGATGGCGCAGACGCCGGACCATGTGGTCCCGGCGTTCGATCAGATGAGCTTCGAGACGGAGTTTCTCGCTTAACCCGGCGATGCAGCATGCTTACACGCGTGCAGCAGGATCGGGGACTGAGCCCCGACCCTGGCGCAGGTCACTGCATATAGGGAAGAACCTCGACCGCGCCGCGATAGATCATGTCGAGCGAGACGTAGAGGATGATCAGCAGACCGATATAAGCGATCCAGCGATGGCGGCCGAGCAGACGGGCGATCAGGTTCGCGGCGATACCCATCAGCGCGATTGACAGGCCGAGGCCGATGACCAGGACGCTCGGATGTTCGCGCGCAGCGCCCGCAACGGCGAGCACGTTATCGAGCGACATCGAAACGTCGGCAATGACGATCTGGGTTGCCGCCTGGAAGAAGGTCTTTTTCGGCGCGCCTTCGCCGCTTTCCGCTACGCGATCCTCGTTATGGCCGTCGCGAAGCTCGCGCCACATCTTCCAGCAGACCCAAAGCAGCAGCAGGCCGCCGGCCAGCAGCAGGCCGACGATCGCCAGCAGATAGACGGCAACACTGGCGAAGAGAATACGCAGGACCGTCGCGGCAAGAATGCCGACGATGATCGCCTTGCGCCGTTGTGTGGCCTCGAGGCCGGCAGCGGCAAGACCGATAACCACGGCGTTGTCGCCGGCGAGAACAAGGTCGATAGCAATGACCTGCAGCAAAGCCGTCAGACCGGCTGCCGTGAAGATGTCCATATGAAATGTCCCCAATGCGTCGAAAGCCGTGCTAGCGTCTCGATGGTTTGACGTCAACCGCCGAAGGCTGCAACAGACGATGCGATTCACTGCCTGGTGTATCTGAAAAAGGACAGGCGGCAACGTTATGGAACTGCCGTGAAATGCCGCCGATCCGTCCCACTGCCGTGGAACATTCATCTCGGCTGCCGGTTCTTCAAGTCAGAAACCAGGCGTCGGGTCGACGTCTGGAAAGAGACATCGAGAGGAGCGTTCCGTGAGCAACATTCACCACGATACCAACCCCAGCTCTTCAGGCCCGATGGGCGGCGGCAGCCTTACGGCATTTTTCGACAGCCGGTCCGAAGCCGAATCTGCGATCTCCCGTCTCGAGGACGCGGGCGTGCCGGTCGCAAGAATAAGATTGATGCCGGGCTACGAAGCGGACGGAAAGAATGCCGGCGCCATAAGTGACGACCGCAGCGGCTTCTTCGACGCGCTGGCCGACTTCTTCTTCCCGGATGAAGATCGCGCGATGTACGCAGAAGGGCTGCGGCGAGGCGGCTTCCTCGTTCAGGTCAACGATATCGACGACGCGCTCTATGAGACAGTTCACGATATTCTCGACGACGAAGGCAGCATCGACATCGATGAGCGGGCAGATCTCTGGTTGTCGGAAAGCGGCCGTCAAGGTGGGTCGAATACCGGTTTTGCCGGCTCGGCCCAAGGCGGCAAAGCTGCGGATGACCTGGCTGTGTCCGAGAGCGCGTTCGAAGATGAAACGCGACCGGTCGCGATACGCGACACCACGCATGGAAGCGCCAAGGTGCGCGCTTACACCTATCCCGGAGGCAGCTCGCCATCGACCGGTGCAGATCGGCAAACGCAGACACAGACGCAAGGCGGATCGAACCAAAGTCAGGGATTCCGACGTGATCACTGATGTGTCGGCATGAGGAGCCGACCTCGATCGCCCCTGCTGAATAATTGAGGAGACGTCCATGCAATCATCCATCAATCGCGACGGTTTCCTTCCGCCGGATCCCGATGAACTGGTCGCGGAAGGTGAGCCGCCATTTGCCGACGCCGCCACCGCGACTGCGCGCGAGAAGGCCGACCACGATCTCGACCTCCTACAGCACGAAGTAAGGCTGTTGCGCGCCCGGATCGGCATCCTGCGCGAGGATGCGGAATCGGCGCTGAGAGCCCAGGCGAACCTGATAGACGCAAGCGCCCATGTCCAGCTCGGGAACTATCCCTGGGCAAAGCTCGCCTTGGCCACGGGCGCGGCTTTCATCGCCGCCAGAATCGTTCGCAGCCTTCCGTTCGGCGCTTTGCTGGCCGGCCACCTCTATGAGACGAGACGGTGGTGAAGGGCTGACCTCAGATACGCCCGGTCCTCTGACAATTCGGGGGAGAGCCCAATGTGCTGCCCGCGATCTGACTGCGGGCCGCACTTCGCAGTTGCGCCAAATTCATTTCTGACATTGCCAACCGTAGCCGGCACTGTGCCGCAGGGGGTCTGCAGGACGGGGAGGCGCCCCGATGATGCGCGCCGAGACAACGATGATCGCAGCTGGGCAACGATCAGCCTGCCTCGGCCAGACAGGTTCCTCGATTGACGTTGATGGCGTGACGCTTCACAAAGTGCCAATCCTCTACAGCACAAGCGGCACCGTTCCGGGGACCACGATCACATGCGCAGCAATGACGACCGCCATTCCTTGCGGAAAATATTCACAGTCCTGACGATCCTGTTTTCCACACTGCTGCCAATCGGCGTCAATCCTGCTTCCTCGGCTGAGTCATCCGAATCCTCGGCGCCGATCCGCGTCATCATCGAATTGCCGAATGACGATTCCGGTCGCGCTCTGGTCGATCGGATCGTTCCCGGCAATCAGGAGCCCACGCAGCCAGTCGCCGTCTCACCAGCGCCAGCACCGCCGTCGATCGCGACGTCACTGCAGGATTTGCGCCAGCGCTTGCTCTCGCTCGTCAACGCAGTTCCAACCCTTCCGGGACAGATCCAGGCGGCGATCCGGCTCTTCCAGACAGACAATCGTATCGACCCTGTCAGTCTTATCCTGGCGGTCATACTCTTCGTAGCAGGCGGTTTTCTGGCGCAGCGCATCGCCTGGTGGTCGGGGCGAGGGCTTCTTCATTTTATACTGACCGCACCTGCCGACACGGTCCGGCAGCGGATCAAACTGCACGCCGGGCGGCTGTCGATGGGGCTTCTCGCATTGATCGGCTACCTCATCGGAAGCCTCGGCGCCTTTATCCTGTTTCCATGGCCCGCTGTGTTTCGCGACGTTGCGCTCATTCTGCTGTCAGCTGCGCTCATGGTGCGCCTCGGCGTGCTGGTGGGCCGCATCGTGATCGCGCCGGGCGCCCGCCTGCCGCATATGCGGCTTGTGACCCTTGTGACGTCGCTTGCGTGGTTCTGGTACTACTGGCTCCTTGCAACGGTCGCTCTGTTGGCAGCCGGCTGGGCCACCATCGAAGTGATACGAACGATCGGGGCTCCGGCCATATTGGTCGATCTTTTTACCGCCGCATGGCTAGCGGTCGTCTCGATCGCGCTGATCGCGATGATTTGGCTGCGGCAGTTCCGTTCCGACGGGCCGCCGGTGAACCGGCTGATCAGCGTCGGCTTCAGCGCAAGCATTGTTCTCTCGTGGCTGTTATGGGTGTCGGGACTGCGTGCTGCATTCTGGACGGTGATCGTCATTGCGCTTCTGCCGCTGACGGTATCGGTAGCGCGCGATATCACTCGGCGCATCATCATCAATTCGCAGGATGAGCGTTCAGTGGACGATCCGGCCGTCTTGGGATGGTCGGTCGTTATCATGCAGACGTTGCGCAACGGTCTTATCGTGGTTGCCGCGCTGCTCATTGCCCGCGCGTGGGATGTCAATCTCGGCGATCTTGCCGCAGCCGAGACGGTGACCACACGTCTGATCCGGGCGGGAATCCGGATCGTGATCGTCTTGCTGGTGACCGACGTCATCTGGAAGCTCGTCAGCACTCTGATCGACACGCAGATGGAAGTGGCGTCGCGAAGCGTGAATGCAGGCCATCAGGAGGGGCCGGAGGCGCGCCGCCGTCAGCGGTTGAATACGCTTCTTCCCATTCTTCGCAATGTGCTGTTCCTCGCGATCGGCGCCGTCGGTTTCCTAATGATTCTGGATGCTGTCGGCATTCAGATCGGGCCCCTGCTTGCTGGAGCTGGTGTCGTCGGCATCGCCGTCGGCTTCGGTGCGCAAACGCTCGTCAAGGACATTATCTCCGGGGTCTTTTATCTGTTCGACGATGCCTTTCGCATCGGAGAATATATCCAGGCGGCAAAATACAAGGGTACGGTCGAAGGATTTTCGCTGCGATCGATCCGCTTGCGACACCACCGCGGTCCTGTCACCATCGTTCCATTCGGCGAACTTGGCGCGGTGCAAAATCTGAGCCGCGACTGGGTCATCGACATCATCACGCTTACGCTGAACTATGACAGCGACCTCGAGGAGGTCCGCAAGACCATCAAGCGCATTGGCGTCGAGCTTCTGGACGATGCCGAGCTGGGGCCCAATATCATCGAGCCCTTGAAAATGCAGGGCATCGAGCAGATGGCGGATTATGGCGTGCAGATCAGGCTGAAATTCATGGCCAAACCGGGCGAACAATTTGGCGTCCGCAGAAAGGCGCTTGCCATGCTGAAGAAGACCTTCGCCGAAAAGGGCATTCAGTTTGCAACACCGACGGTGCATGTCTCCGGCGGAACGGCCGATGCAGCGTCATCAGCCGCCGCGTCGGAGCTCCAGAGACCAACAAAACCAGTCTTGCCGATTGAGGATTAGCAAACCGCAAGGCTTCCACCCCTTGTTTGGAATGCCCGTGGGCGATGTGCGAATCCAACCTGTTGAGCAATCGACCTAGAGGTAAGCCAGATGATTGATTTCAGGTCACTGACAGAAACTGATTTTCCGATATTGTGTGAGTGGCTAAATAAACCTCATATGCGTGCTCACTACCAGAAGACGCCGATAACGATCGAGGAAGTTCAGAGGAAGTATTCTGAGCGCCTGAGCCCAAGCCATCCTACCCATTGCCATATAGCTTGTTATAATGGTGAGCCTTTCGGAAAATTGCAGTGCTATTTGCTTCGCGACTATCCCGACTTCGCGTCTGAGATGGGCGAGCACGACGGCGTAGCGGTCGACCTATTTATCGGCGATGAGCAGTTCAGAGGGAGGGGCTTGGGGAAAGCTATGCTTCGCTCATATGTGCTGAACGTGGTTCCTTCACTTTTTCCCCACGACTTCAAATGTTTCATTTGTCACGCTAAAGAGAACCAAATAGCTATTCGGGGTTCGCTGTCCGCAGGGTTTCTGCCGTATCGAGACGTCATCGAGGGCGGAGTGGAAAGTCTGCTACTTTCATTCGACCGACCGAACCAGGCATGTCTGCCTTTTGTCCGATAATCTCGTTCGGCGATAAATCCCGCTGACCATTGCGGAGAGACGGTTCGGGGCCAAAAGCAACAGTCGAACCACTCTCCTGTTCCATAATCTACCTTATGCGACCGTTTTGTGGCCGCAGGTACATTCTATTTCCAAGTGCGACATGCCAATGATTTCAATGGCTTCACTTTGGAGATTTTGGCATGTCCCGATGC
>NZ_NWSZ01000116.1:0-561 GCF_002531885.1 Rhizobium sp. L9
TCGCCGGCGTCACTGTCGTGCGAACCGAGGCGCAAGTCGCTCGGATCCTGTTCCAGGTCTCGGCTCTCTGAATAGTAGTCGTCGATCCAGGCGTCCGTATCGAAAGCTCCGGTCACGTCTTCGATCCACCCACTTACTTCGCGAGAATCGTCATCGCGCGGCTGGTTCCGTCTTGGGTACATCGATGCCGATCCTCCGGAAATCAAATTTGGAACCTCAATCCTAATGCCTGCCGACCGCCGCCCAGCATGCTAAAGCCAGATCCAATCATGCCCCCAAGGCATGGCCGAACACCATATGGCGACGGCTTGCCGACAATCGTCTGCACTCGACCATCAGGCCGGCACATGGCTTGAGAGGCTCGCCAGCTTGCCGCTTGCCATGCGGAGCCCGCTAGAATTGGCCTTCATTTAAGCAGTTCGAGTGATATGTGGGACATGCAGCGTGAAGGGTGCCGTCAGGATTTCCGGTTCCAACCAATCCATCCGCCGGCCTTTCTGATTTCGCCGCCTCAGGCAACGGAACCATATGCGGTGTAGCTGCTGACAGAACCCGTTGCGC
>NZ_NWSZ01000117.1:0-558 GCF_002531885.1 Rhizobium sp. L9
CTTCTCGCCAGCGCTGGCCGAACTCATAACCCTAAAGCCCGCCGAAGCGCCTCAAACCGTCCGTCAGGAGACAGCAGGCTTTTTAAGCGGTTTGCTGCCGGAGAGAAAGGTCTGCTCATCAACGGATTATCCTGAGGCAGCAAAATTTTTTGGCGGGCATCCGGGCCAGGATTCCAAAGGAGACGCCCCCTCTGCAAGCAGTTCCGCGCCGAGGAAAGGTGAGCGAAGACGCGTGCGTGTCAAGAGGCTTGATTTCATGACCAAGTCGCTCACTTCGCTAGATCTGGCAGTAGACGGACGACACTCGTTCAAGCCGTCGAAGACGTGTCAGCGGTTTATACAATACTGGTCGTCGAAAGCCTCGTTCCGGCAGAGGAGGACGATCAGACCGTCACAACAGAAATCTGAGGCCTGGAGAAATTGGCAGGGTCGAAATGGATGTTGTAGCCGGCAATCGCGTAGGACAGGGTCTAAAAATCGCCGCAGCCTGCAACAGTTCAGTTCTCAGCGACAAGCTAAGCTGGCGACCCATCTAGTTAAGCAGCCGCGGCGAATCCA
>NZ_NWSZ01000118.1:0-557 GCF_002531885.1 Rhizobium sp. L9
ACTTAGAGCAGTATCCATGGCAGCTCGCAGCGCCTGCTCGATGAGCTTGTCGCTATCGCCAACCACGTCGGCTTGGTGATTCGAAGTCATATCGCATCTCCACTTTTGAGACGAAAACGAAAATTGGGCGTAGTCCAACCGGTGCCAAACGAAAGGCAAATTTCGCTGTGTCTCTTCAGGTTCTAGGCACCGTTAAATTTAGCGGATGCGGCCGCCAACATGCGGCACCGGCGTCACCAACGAAACCGCGTGCCAGTGGGAGCCTTAACTCGGCAAGGCGATCTCCCACTGGAATCCCTTGAAGCAGTCTCATTCGCGGCGACATGACATCTGGACGAATTCGGTTATTTCGATCGCGCGCGAAGAACATTGGCTCCGGCGGCGCTGTCGGCCAGAATGGCATCGCTCTCAACGTCTTGATCCAAAGCTGAAGAGGCTCCCGCGCTGAGCAGTGGCTGGTGACAAAGCTCTTTGGATCGGCTGCACGCCGCCGCGCGTGATGATCGCTGACGAGCTCCGTCGTACGGTACGACATGGGCGAAGATGGGCCTTACATC
>NZ_NWSZ01000119.1:0-550 GCF_002531885.1 Rhizobium sp. L9
AGCAGCGTTCCCGCAACCAGGCAGAGGCAAAGTATACCCATATGGACTGCAAACAGATGATCGTGCGCGAATGCGGCCGCGAGCAGCGCCAGAAACGCTGCGACCGCGATCACCATCGTTTCTGTCGTGTAATTCATGATGTCGTCTCCAGTGCGCAGACGACCGCCTCGCGGCCGGCTTTCTCGGATTTCGAGGCAGGACTGTCACGAAGACGGGAACGGCTCCTTGATCTACATCAACAAGCGGACTGGAAGCGGTGGACGAACCGACGTTGTTACACTCTGTTGCAAACTTCCCCCTTTGGCACCGCCCGCTTACTCCCGTGTGACGCAGCTGCTTTCTACCGCACCCACTGCCACAAGGGGCGATGAAGATGCTGTGCAGAACAACCACGCGTTCGACAATGGCGCGAAGGGGCGCGAAGCCATACATGCCGGCCAATCCCTCTCTTCGCTGTTCGTAGGCTCGGCGGCCGAGGCCGTCGCAGCCGGTAAGGCGATTTGGTGGGAGGGTGATAAGCAACCATCTTGTCCAGGTGGAAGAAGGTGTC
>NZ_NWSZ01000120.1:0-539 GCF_002531885.1 Rhizobium sp. L9
CACGGCAGGCAATTTGCCAAGCACTTCTACGCGGCCGACTGTATCTGCGATGTCGTCGGCAATCTGATACGCATGCCCGAGCAATTCCCCCACCTTAGACCACGGAGCCGGATCAGCACCACTTACCAGGGCACCGCACGTGGCCGCCGCGACAAAGAGGGAGCCGGTCTTGTAATGGTGATAGCGGTCGATAGCGACGTGCGTCATTGCCTCCATCGACTGTCCGGCGATCAGTCCGTGACTGGGGCCGACCGCCTCCGCAACCACCTCGATCATGCGCCCGCCCAACTCAGGTGTTAGTGCAGCCTGCAAGCTGAGGTATTTGAAAGCCATCACGATCAAGGCATCGCCGGCCAAAACGGCGATAGGCTCTCCGAAAAGCCGGTGCACCGTCGGTCTGCCGCGACGTAGCGCGGCGTTATCGAAGCAAGGCAAGTCGTCATGCACCAACGAGGCACAGTGCAGCAATTCAATTGCTGCCGCGGCTCTTGTCGCCAGCTCAGGATGTTTTTCGCCGCACACATAGGAGACTTTCAAGC
>NZ_NWSZ01000121.1:0-529 GCF_002531885.1 Rhizobium sp. L9
ACCGTACCAGCGGGCAAGATTGACGTTCCGCAGGTCGTGCCTGCCCTCGGGAATAACGATGTTGCGCGACGCAAGTTTCGTAACGGTGTGGGCCAGGGTCTCAATGGTCAGGCCGAGATGATCCGCAATGTCTTGACGATTCATGGAAACGCGCAACGGACCTTGGCGGACGCGGGTTGCGCCGGAATGCAAGCTTCACGATGAAGCTGCAGGGGCGCTCCTCGGCGTTCTTCTTCGGCAACAGCACCATCTGTTCATGCGAAGCGGCCGCCTCCTGCCAGAGCAACGAGAGCTAGGTCGAGCGAGCGCATTAGACCGAGCGACTTCCCCGTGGAAACTCATGTGCGATATCCGGCGGATCTTGCATTTCGTGACGGCCTCAGCCGTAAATAGGAAATCGTTTTGCAGCGACGCGCCGTTGAGATCGCCGGCGAATTGAAGAGCGATTATCACCCGACGATCTTTCGCCGATGATACGAAGCAGGCGCACGACACCTTCTTCCACCTGGACAAGATGGTTGCTTATCAC
>NZ_NWSZ01000122.1:0-519 GCF_002531885.1 Rhizobium sp. L9
TCGCATCGCGGTCGAGGCAGGTGGATGCGCCGGCTACAAATACCTGGTGGGGCTAGAAAGCGTCCAGGGCCAGGGCGACGCGGTGATCGAAACAAATGGGGTCAAGGTGTTCGTTGACGCAGACTCGCAAGCACACATCAACGGCATGACGATCGACTTCGTGACGGGACCAGAAACCTCCGGTTTTGTCTTCGACAATCCCAATGCGCACCAGAACTGCACTTGCGGCAAATCCTTCGGCTGATCACCGAGAAAGCGAGAGAGCCATGCGGAATTATTGCGAAAAGGTCATGGTTTCCTTTTTCAATCCGAAGAACGACGGCGTGCAGGAAAATCCCCTCAGCGAGACCGGGGCAGTTTCCTACGGTAGAGGGCCTGAATTGATAATTGGAGTCGATCCAACGGTGGAAGCGTTTCTGGTGACGCCGTCGTCCTTGCGTTCCAACCCAGCGACCGCCTTCTCGCCAGCGCTGGCCGAACTCATAACCCTAAAGCCCGCCGAAGCGCCTCAAACCGTCC
>NZ_NWSZ01000123.1:0-515 GCF_002531885.1 Rhizobium sp. L9
AAGCGTGTCGTCAAACAGGAAACGGGCGAGATCGACGCCGTTTTTCGACAGGACCACCTCCGAAAACGGAGTATCGCCCGCGGGCGTGAGCCCGGTTCCGCAGGCAAAGGCCCGGTTGCCGAGCCGATAGAAGTCCGCTCCTTGCCAGGCTTCCAGCCCCCCGCCGGCGATTTCCGTGACCCTGTCGAAGGCGAAGGGGTAAGAGATGTCTATGTCCCGCACCAGACCCTGGGAAAGCGGATGCCGTGAATGCGCCGCCATTGCGCAAACGATGGCTCTATTGCCCGCGATCGAGTCGATTCGGACGAGGCGGGGCCGGCCCATCGTCAGGGTGCCGGTCTTGTCGAAGGCCACGATGTCCGCGTCGGCCAGTCTTTCGAGCGCCGAACCGTCCTTCACCACGATGCCCCTGCGGAAAAGTTCGCCGGCGGCGACCACCTGGACCACCGGTACAGCAAGGCCCAATGCGCAGGGGCATGTGATGATCAGCACCGCGACCGCGACCAGCATGGCCT